>VXRD01000118.1 GCA_009838845.1 Gemmatimonadota bacterium
CAACTCACCAGCCCCCTCATAATAACCCCAATAGCACAAATTGACAAATACTACCCCATGCGTTTGACACTGCTATTTGGGCATCGTATATTAACGCGCATTCTAAATACGGAGCACAAAATGGCTATTTCGCAACCCGACCCCCAAATCCAACCGACCGAATCACCGCGTATTACCGGGCGATCCATCCTCCTCGGCCTGCTCACCGCCGGCCTGATGGCCTATTCTCAAAATGTCCTCGAAATCGTACTCCACGCGGGATCGATGGTCAAATCCAGTTTTCCCGTCGCCCTCATCCTGGGATTCCTCCTCTGGGTCGTGATCAACATGATTATCGCCCGGATAGCGCCGCAATCTGTGCTCTCGCGTCACGAAATGATGGTCATCTTTGCCACCATGTGGATTGTGGGCATGATGCCCGGCGTCGGCTGGATGGGATATTTTGTCGGCGCGTTGCCCGCACCCCATTTTTTTGCGTCACCGGAAAATCGCTGGACAGAATTGTTCTTAGACGAACTGCCTCACTGGGCATTTCCCGAACCCACCCCCTGGATCATGGACCGCTTCTACTTTGGCCTGCACACGGGCGAATTTGTCCCCTGGACAGGCTGGATACCATCCGTCTTATGGTGGTTTTCTGGCGTACTGGCCTTCATGGCCGCCGGATTTTTTGTCATCGCCATTTTTCACCGCCAATGGGCCGATGCCGAGCGCTTGACCTATCCACTCGTCAACTTCCCCATGGACCTCATGGAAGGCTTTGGCGAAGGCCGTGCATTGCCCAAAATTTTCCGCGACCCCGTCTTCTGGGCTGGCTTTGCCTGGACTGCGGGCATCATCGGTTGGAACATCATCAACTTCTGGTTTCCCAACGTACCCCGCATCACGCTATTTGACAGCATCAATACCAAATCCATGACCGTTGCGCAGAGCTTTCCGCCTGTCTATTTGCGCGTCTTGCCCCTGGTCATTGGCCTCGGATATTTGTGTAGCCTGGATCTTCTGTTCAGCTTCTGGTTCTTTGGCCTCTTCGCCGTGGTCAAAATGGGCGTCATCAACCGCACCGGTTTCACAGTCGGGTTAGAAGGACAAGTTGCCAAAGGCGGAGAAATCGTCAACCTCGAAAGCCACGGCGCAATGACAGTACTCGTCGTCTGGTCTGTATGGATCGCGCGGCGACATCTGATACATGTGGCGAAAACCGCCTTAAAAGGCAACCGCGGCGATGGCCCCATCTCCTATCGCTTCGCCGTTATCGGCCTGATCATTTCCGTGTTGTACCTCTGTAGCTTTTTCATATCCCTGGGCATGTCGCTATCTCTCGCAATTGTCCATCTGCTAATGATGTTCATCGCGTATTTTGCGACCTCCAAATTCATTGCCGCCAGCGGATTCGGATACCTCTTCCCCGTGTGGATCAAAGGATCGGGCTTTGTCAACGCAATCCTCGGTACAGCCACTCTATCGACCCGCGAAATGACCGCGATGCACCTCGTCAACAGCGGCGTATTCTACGGCGGCGGACGCATTCAAACCATGCAGGTATTGCCCCACCACTTCAAAGCCATGGACGATGTGCCTGCAGAACGCGGCAAACACTGGACGAGTGGCGTCGTCTTTCTCGCATTCACCATGGGCTTCTTTGTCTGTGCCGCCACCATCATCTACTATTGTTATCGCGACTCCGCGCTCTTCTTGCGTTCCTGGACCCTCTGGGAAGGACCCCTGGGTATTTTTGGTGGAATTGGACGCGCATTGGGCGAAACCGAAAAAACATCTTTCGACCCCCAAAAACTCGGCATCTGGCTCCTGGGCGCAGGAATAGCCGCATTATTGGCGGGCCTGCGCACCTGGTTCCCCCGCTGGCCACTGCATCCCCTTGGTCTCGCATTTCAATACACAACGGGACCGCGCTATTACGCCCTGAGCATACTCATGGTCTGGGCAGCCAAACTCCTCATCGTCCATTTTGGCGGTCCACGCCTCTACGAACGCGCAAAACCCTTCTTCTACGGCACAGTAATAGGCTATTGCACCGGCATTGGCGTCGGAATGGTCATAGACCTCATCTGGTTCCCCGGCTCAGGACATGGTTTCCACAATTTTTAATAAAAGATTGAGGATGGGTGCAAGAATAAAAATGCTACTCACCGTCATCGCCTTATGCACGGCGTCTGCATCGGCGCAACGCATTGCACCAGACGAATCGTGGCGCACGCTCGATACAGAACACTTCCGCGTCACTTTTCCTGCGCACCTCGAAGACATGGGACGCAGGGCAGCGGAGCGCGCAGAATGGGCGCACGCCCGGCTATCCGAACAGTTCATCGCCGCACCACGCGGGATAATTGACCTTGTACTAACCGATCACATCGACGTCTCGAATGGCTTCGCGGGTGTGTGGCCCTCGAACCGGATTACCATCTACGCCCGCCCACCTATCGACTCCTTCGGACGTGCCTATTACAATGATCGGCTGGAAAACGTCATCGTACACGAACTGGCGCACATCTTCCACATTGATCGTCCGGGCCGCTATAGTTGGTTGCAAAAGCCCTTTGGGAAAGTGCCAGTACCTTTCTTATCATTCCCCGCAGGTGCCACCCCACGGTGGGTACGCGAAGGAATCGCCGTCTGGTACGAATCCGCACTGACTGGCACCGGACGCACTCTTGGAACATTCCACAAAATGGTACTGCGAACAGCGGCTCTCGAAGGGCGGTTTGAGTCCATCGGCCAGGCGGGAGGTAACTCGCCCCAGTGGCCGGGTGGCACCCGTGCTTATGCTTACGGATCGCTCTTCTTCGAACACCTGATACAAAAATACGGACGCGACCGCATGATAGCCTTCGTCGAAGCAGTGGAAAAACAGTGGATACCCTACCGCCTCGATGCCGCCGGACGCAGCGCCTTTGGCACCACCTTGACGAACGAGTGGAAAGCGTGGGCAGATACACAGCGGACAGCGGCGGCGGAACTGGACACCCGCCTCGCCAAATTCGGTGCAATCACCGAGCCACAGGCGATAACCCGCGGTGCCCGCTATGCGTACCACCCAAAAGTATCGCCCGACGGCAAAACACTGTACTACATCCGATCAGATGGACGGTCAGATGCCAAACTGGTATCAACCAGATTAGATGGCAGTGGTGAATCGACCGTAACCCTGACCAATGGCAGCACCACATTTGCCTTCATCCCCAATGGAGACATCGTCTTCGCACAATATGAATTTGCCGACCGCTATCGCAGATTTAGAGATCTCTACCGCGTAACGCCGGGCAGTGATGTACGACGTATAACAACTCGCGCCCGCTTAACTGCCCCATCGGCCAGTCCTGCAGGCTGGGCAGTCGCTGTCACCGAAGGAGAGGGAACCAGCGGGCTGGCGCGGGTCAATCTCAGCAGCGGTGCCATCGAGATGCTGGTCCCTCCCGACCCGGACATTCACTGGGCGTACCCGGCAATCTCACCTGATGGCCGATGGATTGCGGCGACCCGCTGGACTCAGGGACACCACGACATCGTCCTCCTCGATGCACACGGCAAACTCATCTGCGAAGTAACCCATGACCGCGCCCTTGACTTCGCCCCCTCCTGGAGTGTCAACGGGCAGTGGTTGGTCTGGGCATCTGACCGCAGCGGCATCCCGAACATACTCGCGGCAAAGGTCGATAACGGGCAAGTCTCGCCCCCCGTCATGCTGACCAATCTCCGCACAGGAGCGGCGTACCCCAGCGTCGGTCCGACGGACCGCTGGCTCTACTTCTCAGCTTACCACGTCAATGGCTGGGAGATCGAACGGATTCCATTCAATCCCATTGCGGCACCACCCGCGACTCGCGCGGACTCAACACACACCGTTGCCGAGGTCGCCAACAGAACACGCAGACTCGCTGAGGGACAGGTGCGCGCCTACTCGCCGCTTGCGACCCTGCGTCCCTACTACTGGGTACCCATATCCTATGACCCCATCGCAGTACCCGCTCACCGCAAGGGTGAAACGGCAATACCTCGCACTAAAGTACTCGGTACATCCATCGGCGCTCGCACCTCCGGGATCGACCTCGTACGCCGTCACGCATACACCGTCGGTGCGCGTATCTTCCTACCAATTAAGTCCTCTTCCTCTGGAAGAACAACGGGCAATTTGTCGTACCGCTACTACGGCCTGGGAAACCCCTCGCTCGGGTTATCGCTATCGCAGAATTGGGACGAAGACGGTGCCAGATTATACCGGGAGAGTACCGATGCCCCAACCGAAACCTTCTTCGTCCTCGAGCGGCAACGCCGCGCCTCAGGATCAATGACGCTGGTAAAGCCAAAGGCGCGAAGCAGTGTCTCACTCACAGTCTCCGGCGGACTCGTGCAAGAGGATCGACAAGTACTGGACTCTGCGCTACGAAAAACCCATCGCTTTCAACTCGACGATCCGCGCAGCACCCTGGGCGAACTATCGGTGCGTTTCTCCGCCACCAATGCGCGCTCATCCGCCTTTCAGATGGGATCGGCGACCGGCACATCGTTCTCCGTCCGCGTCAGGCGGCGCCACGACCTCTCCCGCGCCTCAAATGACCACTCAGTCGATGACATTAGAGGCACCATCAGGACCTACGCGAGACTGCCACACTGGTTTCCGGGCCGCCAATTCGCGGCACCCGTGCTGGCACTGCGCGCGAGTGCTGGCGCATCTCGAGGTCCGGGCAGTGATAACGACTACTTCGACATCGGAGGCGCTGAGTCGATCACTTTCCCGGCACGAGGATACGATACATCTACGCGGTCGGGACAGCACGCCTGGTCCGCATCCCTGGAATACCGCGCCCCCCTCGCATTAGAGAATCGCGGCCTGCGGGCGTGGCCGATACACTACAACCGCATCTTCTGGACATTCTTCGCCGACGCCGCCAACACCTATGGGCGCGACACATCGCAGTCGCGCCCACTCCTCTCGGCTGGCACCGAGATTATCATCGACTATTACGTCCTCTATTCGGCAATCCGCTACCGCCTCGGCGTGGCATACCGATTCACCGATCCAGAAGGCGTCGGCTACTACGTCCGCGTCGGCACATCGTTCTAAACCAACGCCACGGGTGTGTTTTTATGTCATTGACAACACCATCAAAAACCATTTTCTTTTTTTAGCTACTATCGGAAGAATAAAAATCGCAGAGGAGTTTGCTCGTGGCGTTTCAAGATCACTTTAGTTATTACGGTCCCACGCGCCTCATCATGGGGCGAGGGACTATTGGCAACATCCCCCAAATTTTGAACGAACAGCAGGTGAAAAAGGCACAAATCGTAACCGACAGGGGCCTCGTCCAGGCCGGCGTTGTCGCACGCGTTACAGAAATACTCGACAAATCGCACATAGCCTACAGCATCTACGACGGCGTTGAACCCAATCCCCCCATTCGCAACGTCGAGGATTGTGCCGCGCAATACCAGTCGGAAAATTGCGACTTCCTGCTCGCCATTGGTGGGGGATCCTCAATGGACGTGGCAAAAACCTCGGGCGTACTCGTCAATCACGGGGGAAAAATCACCGATTATTTTATCGGCGAAAAACCCGTTCCCGGTCCCATCCCCTTTCTCCTGTGCGTCCCCACCACCTATGGCACAGCCAGCGAAGTCACGCCCTTTGCCGTCATTACCGACGACAACCACTTCAAAGGCACCGTCTCAGGTCCCTATGTCATTCCCGATGTGGGCATTCTCGATGCCGATATGGCCGTCGCATTGCCACTGCCCATAGCCGCAGCGACCGGAATGGATGCATTGACACACGCCATTGAATCCTATGTGTCTCTAATGTCCAACCCCATCTCCGAAGGCATGGCCCTGCACGCCATCCGCCTCATCTCGCAAAATTTGCGACAAGCCGCGTACAGCGACCACAACCACGAGGCCACGCAAAACATGATCATCGGCAGCACCATGGCCGGGTTCGCATTCTCACAAACGCGCCTGGGAAACGTACATGCCATGTCACATCCAGTCGGCGGTCACTACGGTGTACCACACGGCATTGCCAACTCGATCTTGCTCACTCGCATCATGACCTACAATCGCTATGCCTGCCCGGAGAAATTCGCCGACATCGCCGCCGCCATGGGCGAAGATGTCAATGGATTGGGCGCTGTTGACGCATCTGTTCTCGCCGTTGAAGCCGTGCAAAACCTATCCGACGACGTGGGTATTCCCGCCACATTGGGCGAAGCCGGTGCAAAAGCCGAAGGCATCCATGTCATGGCTGAAGACGCGATGAAAAGCGGCAATATTCAGGTCAACCCGCGCAAAACGACGATAAAAGACGTAATCGCCCTTTACGAAGAATCCATGTGATAGCAAATCACAACAGGAGGATAAACCATGCCGACTTACCCTCAAATGTTCCGCATTCGCCAGCACTTCGACGCTCCTCGCGTCGATGACATCGCCGGTACTGTGCGCGATGAAATCGCCAGCATCAATCCCAGTTGTGTGATTAAACCCGGTCAAACCGTCGCCATAACCGCGGGCAGCCGCGGCGTCGCCAACATCGACACCATCATCAAAACCATCGTCGAAGAAATGAAAGCCATTGGCGCTGTTCCCTACATCGTGCCCGCAATGGGATCGCACGGCGGGGGCACAGCCGAGGGACAAATCCAGGTCCTGGCCGGATATGGCATCACCGAAGGCACAATGGAATGTCCAATCAAATCGTCGATGGACGTCGTCCAGATCGGCGTATCGGATTTTGGCATGCCCATCTACTTTGACAAACACGCATCCGAAGCCGATCACGTCATTGTGGTCAACCGCATCAAACCGCATACGGGATTTGCCGGCGAAATTGAAAGCGGGCTGATGAAAATGATGCTCATTGGCCTCGGCAAACACAAAGGCGCCTCGGTATATCACCGCGCCATCATCCACCATTCCTTTGACAAAATCGTGCGCTTAGTCGGCAAAGTCGTGCGCGAGGAAATGCCCATCACCTTTGGCGTAGCCACCCTTGAAAACGGCTATGACGAAACCGCACGTATCGAAGCCATTCCCGCGGCAGACTTTGAAGAACGCGAAAAAGTACTTCAAGCCAAATCCAAAGAGTGGTGTCCCTCGCTTCCCTTCGATGATGTCGATCTGCTCATCATCGACGAAATGGGCAAAAACATCTCCGGCTCGGGCATGGACACCAACGTCATCGGGCGCAAACGCAATGACCGCCGCGCAATGGGCGACGAAACCCCGCGCGTCTTGCGCATCTTTGTGCGCGACCTCACCGAAGCCACGCACGGCAACGCCACCGGCATCGG
Organism: Gemmatimonadota bacterium; assembly: GCA_009838845.1. NCBI lineage: Bacteria > Pseudomonadati > Gemmatimonadota > Gemmatimonadota bacterium. Next base: position 7,305 of record VXRD01000118.1, read on the forward strand.
CATGGCCGAATTTGCCACCCGGCGTCTCGTCGATAAAATCGACTATCACGCCACCTATACCAACGTCATCACCGGGCAACACGTTTCAGCAGGTGCGGTCCCGCTGCACTGCGACACAGACGCCGAAGTTCTCGACATCGCCCTCGAATCCATTGGACTCATCGCGCCGGAAGACGCCCGCGTACTCTGGATCCCCAACACGCTCGACCTGGGTGAAGTCGAAGCCTCTGAAGCCTATCTGGCACAGGCCGACATCCGCGACGACCTCGAAATCCTCACCGGACTGCGTACCCTCGAAACCGAAGCCGACGGCAATCTACCGCCCATCGAAGCTTACCGCGACCGCGTACCCGAATCCGTTTTCGCAGATTGAGAGAGGATATTTACAACCTTTCTAATGTCCGATCTCCTGCTCAAAAACGGTCGCATCCTCGACCCGGCTAACAACCGCGATGAAATCGCCAATCTGCTCATCCAGCGCGGTCACATCGCGCGTATTGAACCGCATATCGTCGCAAGTGCCCAAGCCATCGATGTCTCAGGTCAAATCGTCGTACCCGGCCTCATCGATATGCACGTCCACCTGCGCGATCCGGGTTTTCCAGAAAAAGAAACCATCAAAACCGGATGTGAAGCCGCTGCTGCCGGAGGCTTCACATCTGTCGCCTGTTTGCCCAATACAGAACCGACGATGGACAATCCAGAAATTGTCCAATACATCGTCCAACAGGCAAAATCGGCAGATGCCCGCGTGTATCCCATTGCCTGTGCAACCGAAAAAATGCAGGGCGAAAAACTCACCGACACCGATGCCCTGCTCAAAGCAGGGGCTGTTGGATTTTCCGACGACGGCCTCCCCATTGAATCCGAAGCTCTAATGCGCCAACTTTTGGAGCGCGCGGCCGCCAATAATTTTGCGGTTTATCCTCACTCCGAAGTCTTTGAACTCACGCGCGGCGGACACATGCACGAAGGCACGGTCTCCCGCGAACTCTGCCTGAAGGGCATGCCCGCCGAAGGCGAAGCCGCCATGAACGCGCGCGACATCGAGCTCGTGCGCCAAACCCGGGGGCGTCTCCACATCCTGCACCTCAGCGTCAAACGCGCCGCCGAACTCGTGCGGAAAGCCAAAGCAGAGGGCTTGCCCGTCACCTGCGAAGCCTCTCCCCATCACATTGCATTGACCGATGAAGACGTGCGCGTACTCGGCACGGCCGGCAAAATGAGTCCGCCACTTCGCTCCAGCGAAGACCGGGAAGCTGTGATCGCAGGCTTACAGGACGGCACTATTGACGCACTCGCAACAGACCACGCGCCACATACGACAAAAGAAAAATTGGGCGCATTTACCAGCGCACCCAATGGCATACTCGGACTCGAAACCGCTGTCGGCGTCATCTTCACCAAACTCGTCCACACCAACCTGCTCTCCCTCTCAGATACAATTGCCAAACTCACCATAGAACCCGCGCGCATCCTCGGCATCGAAGGCGGCAGCCTCTCCCCCGGCAAACCCGCTGATATTACAGTCATCAATCCCGACCTCGAATGGATTGTAGATGCCAATCAGTTTAAATCCAAATCGCGCAACACGCCCTTTCACGGATGGACATTACAAGGTCGGGCCACAATGACGATACTGGGTGGTCGAGTGACGTCCAAACACTAAAGGAAAGACATTCATGGAAGCGATTCTCGCATTGGAAGACGGCACCATTTTCAAAGGCAAATCCTTTGGCGCAGAAGCCGAATGCGAAGGAGAAGTTGTCTTCAACACCAGCATGACGGGATATCAGGAAATCCTCACAGACCCGTCTTATAACAGCCAGATCGTAACCATGACCTATCCACTCATTGGCAACTACGGCATCAACCCATCCGACTTTGAATCGCAAAAACCCCAGGTCTCTGGCTTTATAGTCAAAGAATACTGCCCATATCCCAGCAACTGGCGATCGACTATTGCCCTCGGCGACTTTCTGAAAGAACACAACATACCCGGTATTGAGGGCATTGACACCCGCGCACTCGTACGGCATATCCGCCGTCAAGGCGCGATGAAAGGCGTGCTGTCAACCATCGATCTCGATTCTGACAGCCTCGTTCAAAAAGCACGTGACTTTCCCGGCCTGATCGGCCGCGACCTCGTGCAAAACGTCACCTGCACAGAACCCTATCACTGGGCCGAGGGCCTTTGCGATCTCAAAATCGGCCAGACCAGACATCTTAAGCAAAAAGCCAAATACCGCGTGGCGGCTTACGACTTTGGCATCAAACACAACATCTTGCGCTACCTCGTTGACCGCGGCTGCGATGTAACCGTTTTTCCCGCCGATACACCCGCAGAGCAACTCCTCGAAATCGATCCCGATGGCATCTTTTTATCCAACGGCCCGGGCGATCCAGAACCCGTGACTTATGCGGTCGAAAACATCCGCAAATTGATCCGCGAACGCCCCACCTTTGGAATATGCCTGGGCCATCAGCTTCTCGGCCTGGCACTGGGTGGAAAAACGTACAAACTCAAATTTGGCCACCGGGGTGCCAACCAGCCCGTGCAGCACGCCAGCACGGGCAAAGTCGAAATCACCGCACAAAACCATGGTTTCTGCGTCGATCTCAACACCCTCGACCGGGAAGTCGTATCACTCACCCACATCAACCTCAACGACAACACCCTCGAAGGCCTGCGCCACCGCGAACTGCCCGCCTTCTCCGTCCAATACCACCCCGAAGCCTCCGCCGGTCCCCACGATGCCGATTATCTCTTCGACGAATTTGCCAAGTTGATGGACAAGGCGAAATAACAGCGAACGACATATATTAACCACTATGGAACATAAAGATATACTCAGGTGTCTAAGAAAACAGAACACTTGACATATCACCTCAGATTCTGTATTCTGTTCATAACGGAAAGGGGGTTTTACACATGCACAAATGGATTTGTACACTTGCAGTTGTAGCCTTGATTGCGACGCAGGCACGGGCAGAAATTGGCATTCAGCCGCAAAACAAAATTCCGCTTGCGGGTGAAAACCTCGTGAACGGGTTAAAAACCACCAGCGGTTTGTTCGACCTGAAAAAGCTCAAATTTAACCACACCATTGGAATCAGTTACAGTTCGGGATACGGCGGTGGCCTGAACCAGTATTATCTCAACGACATCACCTATCAGATATCCAAACCGCTCATCGTCAGAGCGCAAGTTGGCCTGGTCAATCAAATGTCGGGTAATACGCGTTACGGTTCGACCTCATCGGGTGGTGTTCAAGTCGTCGTTCCCAATGTCAGTCTTTTGTATCAGCCCAAACCCAATATTCGCATCGAATTTGGATTCAGCACCTTCAATGGCTATGGCTATCCCTATTATTACAACGACAGGTACAGACGCTATTAAAGAACTGACCTGAACAGATAGGGGCGTCAGCGCGTGAGGCTGCTGGCGCCTCTTTTTTTTCTCTTTTTATTGTTTTTTTTATTGTTATATTGGCCAATATGAAATGGTTATGGGTTCTCGGCTGCCTTATTATCGCCGGCCTGGTCTTTGCGACAAAAGCTTTTTGGGAACCGCAAACGGTCCCCGATGTCGTGCCCGAAGCACCCCAGGTCTCTCACAATATTCGCGTTGAAATTCTCAATGGCTGTGGCACAGGTGGTGTCGCCAACGAGGTCGGACAAAAACTGCGCGATTTTGGCATAGATGTCATGACCCTGGGCAATGCTGAAAATTTCAACTTTCCCGAAACCATTGTCATAGATCGCCTGGGCAAAATAGAATATGCCAAACAAGTCGCCGATGTACTCGGCACGCCCAATGTGATCCAGCAAAAAACACCCGATCCTTTTCGCATTGAGGAAGTCACCGTCATCATTGGGCGCGATTATCGCAGATTGGAAATATTTAAATAGGAGTTCAATTTGTCAGATACCACCGAAAACGTTCGCAGTATCTGTATTGAACAGTTGCTATCGCGCAAAGCCGAAGACCTCATTGCCATTGACCTGCGCCAAACAGCCGACTTCGTCGATTACTTTATCATCTGCACGGGAACCTCCGATGTGCATGTTCGCGCCCTGGCCGATGCGGTAATCGAGGGGCTCAAGGCAGAAGGGCAGCACCCCTATCAGATCGAAGGATATGATGTGCGGAAATGGGTACTGATCGACTTCTTCGACATTGTCGTACACATTTTTCAAAAAGAATCGCGCCAATTTTACGGTCTGGAACGCCTGTGGCGCGATGCGCCGATAGAGCGCATTGAAGACGATGTAGTAATGGACAACAAAATCCAAATGTAATCCAAAGCGCGAATAGACGAATGGCGATACACGCTGATACTGACTTACATCATGTCAGCACATGCTTTGGGAGGATGAGCGGGGTTCGTTGATTCGTTGATTCGCTTGGAGATGGCCAATGCCCGTTCCAACCATCACCTGGGCTGATGATGCCCTGCGCCTCATCGACCAGACCTTATTGCCCGAAGAGTACAAATTCATCACTTGCCGCGATGTCGGCACGGTAGCAGAAGCCATCGTCAGCTTGAGAGTACGCGGCGCGCCAGCCATTGGTGTAGCGGCTGCTTATGGCGTCGTGATTGCAGCGCAAGAAGCCATAGCGCGTAATGCCGACTTTGATCAATATGTAGCGAAAAGCATTCAAAAACTGGCGCAAACGCGCCCCACAGCCGTCAACCTCTTTTGGGCGCTGGACCGCCAGGAAAAGGTCCTCGCCAAAGCAGATGACCATTCACCCGCAAAAAAACGCGACCGCCTGCTCAAAGAAGCCCATGAAATTTTTGAAGACGACAAAAGAATATGCCGCCAGATTGGTCGCAATGGTGCCGAATTGCTATCTTCACAGGCGACTGTATTGACCCACTGCAATGCAGGCGGCCTGGCCACGGCTGACTATGGCACGGCGCTCGCAGTGGTTTACGCCGCCGTTGAAGCGGGCAAACAAGTCGCGGTCTATGCCGACGAAACCCGGCCACTCTTACAGGGGTCGCGCCTCACTGCCTGGGAACTGAATCAAAGCGGCGTAGATGTCACCGTGATATGCGATAGCATGGCTGCTACGGTGCTGCGCGAAAAAAACATCGACAGCATTGTTGTCGGCGCAGATCGCATTGCCAAAAACGGAGATGTAGCCAACAAAATCGGCACCTATGGACTGGCAATTTTAGCCAAAGCGCACCAGGTGCCTTTTTACGTGGCCGCGCCCCTATCTACCATTGACATGAAACGCGATACTGGCACACAAATTCCCATTGAAGAGCGAGAAGAAGAAGAAATCACACACGGCATGGGCCGGCAAACCGCACCCAGTGGCATTCAGGTGTACAATCCCGCCTTTGACGTGACCCCTAACCACCTCGTCACGGCGATCATAACGGAAAAAGGCGTAGCAAAGGGCAATTACTCAGAAATATTTGAGCGGTGGTTAGGAT
>VXRD01000119.1 GCA_009838845.1 Gemmatimonadota bacterium
CTGATGAGCGATAGCGGTCAGCGGCCAGTAAAGGCCGTCATCGCGGCATGGTTTTAGCCGCGATCCAGTTCGCTGTTTTCTGTTTGTTAAAGATGATTCATTTTACCTAAAACGCATGTTAATATTCAAATTGAGACGGGTCAATCGAAAACTACGATTTTTCCAAATTTATTTTTACATTTTTTTACAAAAAACAAACCGCCCTGGCGCGAGGCCAGAGCGGTTTTGTTTTTTTCTTGAAGAGTTGGCGACTTATTTGGTCAAGAATGGCTCACTCGTCGCCACGAGCAGGACCAGGTCTTTCAAGCCATAGCCCTGTGTTTTTAAATCGTTTACGATGCGATCCACTTCGGGGCGATCTGTGGCTTCCAATGTGCGTCCGGTCGCATAGGTGAGCATTTTTTCGGTCAGGCAACGGGCAAATTGATCTTTCTTTTGCATCAATATTTTCTTAAAGCCCACAAGGTTGTCGAATTTGCTGCCGTCAGATAGGACATCTGACGCATCTATTTTTGGTTTTTTGGGACCGTAACCATATCGCCACGCGCCTATGGGATTGAAATTTTCCAGTGCAAAGCCTATGGGGTCGATGTGGCGATGGCATTCGTTACAGGTGGCGATTTCGCGGTGGCTTGCCAGTTGCTGGCGAATGGTCGTCGATCCCCGAATGTCGGGTTCAAGTGGTTCGATATCGGGCAGGGGTGGCGGGGGTGGTGTGCCCAGTATGTTTTCCAATACCCATACGCCGCGCACTACTGGCGATGTTTCGATTCCGTTCGATGTTGCTGTCAATACACTGGCGTGTCCCAACAGGCCGCCGCGTTTGGGGTCGTTGAGTTTTACTTTGCGAAATTCCCTGCCCTCTACGCCTTCTATGCGGTATAACAAGCTCAGGTCGCGGTTGATGAAGGTGAAGTCCGAGTCGATGAAATGCGCGATGCTCATGTTTTTGTCCAGGATGTGCTGGAAGAAGGCGTGGGTTTCTTTTTTGATCGCGTCTTCGAGATGCGCCTGATAGTACAGTCGGAAATTGCGAGGGTCGGGCGGCATTTCGCCGATTTTGTACAGGGCCAACCATCGCTCTGTGAAGTTCTCTACAAATGCCTGCGCTTTTTCGTCTTTTAACATGCGATCGATTTGCGCGCGCAAGACGTCCGGTTTGTGCAATCGCTTTTTCTTTGCCAGCGCAAATAATTCTTCGTCGGGCATGGATGACCAGAGAAAATACGAGAGTTTGGACGCGAGGGCGTAGTCTTCTAATTGGCCTTCGTTTTCGTAGAGATAGAGGAAATTGGGCGAACACAAGATGGCTTTTAAGCCCATTGTGATGGCCTGAACGCGCGAGGCACCGGCTTTTTCTCGTTGTTCGACCAGTTGCAGGATGTGCGCGATTTCACTGTGTTTGACCGGGCGGCGATACGCGCGCGTGGCAAAGCGGGTCAGGATATCGCGCGGTTTGATTTTGTTGGGATCGCGCTTGCCAAAGATACTCGTGTGCGAAGGCGGGGGCCACTGGTCGTAAAGGGGACCTTCGATTTCGACTTTGTATATGCGAATGCTCGGTCCCAGATAGTTCATGACTGCGACTTCGGTTTGCCGATGTACGAGTTCCTGGTCTTCTCTCTGAGACAGTTTGCGCCGGTCTGTTTTGTCGTATAGCTGGGGATGATAACGCCTCAGAATGCTCCGCCAATAAAGGGAGATCGGTCCGTTTGGATAGGTGACGCGCGGCACGTAGGACTCGTCCAGATAGAGTTCGCGTTCGTAATCGCGGGGTTTGCCATCTGCGATCATTTCAAATTCGGCCAGTGTTATATCCGATGTGTTGCTCTGCCGCAGGTCGCCATAACGCCCGGATGCGGCGACAATGCCCAGGCGCATGGGTTCATTTTCGTCTGTTCGCAGTGCTTTGTCATAGGGGTGTTGCTGGTTGTGTGCAGATGCGCGAACGCGAACGCGGTACATTCCCGAATGCGGTACGCCTTTTCGGAATCTGTCGATGGACATATATCCCCAGCGGTCGTCGGGTCGGCGGAATATCTCGTCGTATCCCTGTTTCAAGCGGCGGCTCGCCGGTGTCAAAAATCCACCGGCCCCACGCATGATGGGAAAGGTGAATTCGTGTGTTTTCACTTCTGGCGGTGGGCCGGGCAATACAGCGCGTTGTACGATTTGATCGGCGGCGTCGAGATATTTTTCGACCAGGAAATCCGACATGACGAGGGTTTTGCCGATGTTGTCGAATCCGTGTTCTTCATCGTCCTGGGGAAATGCATCTGTGGGGTCGAATATGGTCATGTCCAGATGCAATAGATCCCGAATGGTGTTGCGGTATTCGTTCCGATTTAACCGGCGCAAGACCGTTTGTCCGCCCGTGCTTTCTTCGGCTTCGTAATGCGCTTTTAGCGAGGCGGTGATCCAGTCGATCACGGGCATCATTTCCGCGAGTTCGGGCTGCGGCTCTTCATAGGGCGGCATTAAGCCGAGGTTTAACATGTCGGCGATATTTTGCCACGTTAGCAATACATCTTCATTGTGAAAATCCAACGTGAGGGTGTCAAACCGCAGGTCTGCTTTTTGAAGCTCTGCGCCGTGGCATTTATAACATCGCTGCGCCAGAAACGTCCGCACGGTGTTTTTGTATGTCGCATCTCCTTCTGCCCAGGCAGTTGCTGAGAGAAAAATGCCGATCAGGAGGAATAGAACGCTTTTTTTCATTTTTATTCGAATCCTTTTAGCGTGCCGGTGCTCTGGCCAAAGTGATCGATTTCCAGCCCGAAATTTTGTAACATCGATAGGTACAGGTTGCTCAGTGGAACGCGCTGGGGCTTTGCTTCTGGGAATACCATGTGCTGCCCGTGTTTGAATCCGCCACCCGCGAGCAATATTGGCAGGTTTTTGTTGGAGTGCGAACTGCCGTTGCCCATGCCGCTGCCGGATAATACCATGGTGTGATCAAACAGGGTTCCCCCGGCGGGGTCTTCAATCGCTTTGAGTTTGTCGAAGAACAGGCCCAGGTGTTTCATCTGATATTTTTCTATTATTGTCAGGCCTTCCATGAGTTCGGGCAATTTGCCGTGGTGCGAGTACTTGTGGTAATTCGTGTTCAAGCCCAGGTCCGTGGTTTTGATCCCCTGGCCCACTTCCAGGGTTGCTACCCGCGTGGAGTCGGTTTGCAGTGATAGGGCAATGAGGTCGTACATCAAGGGCAGGGTTTCGACAAAGGGTCCATTTTCCGGCATTTCCATATTGACCTGGGGTTTGGGTTTGTCCAGCCACGCTTTGGACATGCCCAGCTTTTTCTCGACTGTGCGCACAGAGGTCAGATATTCTTCCAGTTTTTCCCGATCTCTTTGGCCCAGTTTGCGCTCAAAGGATCGCGCTTCGCCCATTACGGCGTCTAAGATGCTGCCGTGCTGCTCGAGTGCGATTGCACGCTGTTCTTTTTCTTGTGCGGTGGTATCTACAAAGAGTGCTTGGAATACTTTTTGGGGATTGTTAATTGGGGGTACCCGCACGCCCGTGCGCGTCCAGACCATTTCGCAGTGGCCATTGATGCTTACATTTAAGGAGGGAAACCGCGTGTTGACGCCCACGAATTCCGCGGCTTTTTGATCGATGCTGATGTTGCCTTCGGGCATCATTTTGGCGTCTTTGATGCGGATGCCGCTCAAGAATGTATGCGCGGTGCGGTGTCCGCCGGTTACGCCGTGGTCCAGGTTGGAAAAGATCGTAAAATTTTGTTGATGCGCTGATAGTGATTGCAGGAGGGAGGGGAGTGCGTAATTTGCACCGCTTCCCGTTGGGAAGAATCGCTCGGGGATCATTCCGAAGGGGTTGCCAATACATACCAGCCGCTTTGCGGCTTGTTCGCGGGCAAGGGCAAATGCCTGACTCGCAGCCCGCCCCACGGGGATCATGGCGTCTAAAAACGGCAATGCCAGACAAACACCTGCATTCCTGAGAAATGTGCGCCGGTTTAGGGATTTCATGGGAGGCTCCTTTTTTTGCGATTACAGTTACATTTATTCACATTTATTTACAATTATTTACAGTTATACTGATTATGAATCAAGGTATATAATAAATAACGAAAATTGTGGTCTATGACAAGAAAAATTATACAGGGC
>VXRD01000120.1 GCA_009838845.1 Gemmatimonadota bacterium
TTCCACGGCCATCCGCGTTTCACCAAAGATATTGACATCTTCTATGCGCGAACGCAAGAAAATATCGACAAATTGCGAAAATCATTATTGGCGTTTGGATTTTCTGAACCTGAAATACCCCTAAGCCTCTTTGAAAAAACAGGCAACATCATTCAATTTGGTGTTGCTCCTGTACAAATTGATCTCCTGAATGAAATTGATGGCGTGACTTTTGAAGAAGCTGAAAACTATCAGATACGCGGTCGCTATGGAGCGCATGAGGTAAATTTTATTGGCAGAGAGGATCTGATTCGCAACAAAAAAGCATCTGGTCGCACGCAAGATAAAGCAGATGTTGAACACCTGGAATAAATTTTATTTTATTTTTGAATTTGATCCATCAGCCTTTGGGTCGCCTCAGTGGGATCGGGTTGACAACACACGGCTGAAATCACCGCAATGCCATGCGCTCCTGCGCGCATCACCTCGTCGGCATTCTCTATTCCAATACCCCCAATGGCAACAATTGGAACACTGACCACATTGACCATCTCGCGTAAGCCCTCCAGACCTTTCACCAGGCCCGCATCGGCCTTTGAACCCGTTGCATAAATCGGTCCAAAACCGATGTAATCCGCACCTTCGGCAATGCACTGCTGCGCCTGTAAAAGCGTCTTTGCCGTACCGCCAATCACAGCATCTTCCCCAAGCAAATCGCGTGCCTTTTCAATGGGAAAATCATCTTGTCCCAAATGCACTCCATCTGCCTCTGCAGCAATCGCCACATCAACCCGGTCATTCACAATCAAAGGCACATCACCACACGCATTCTTCACGGCAATAGCCGTCTCAATCAACGCACGCGTCGAACCCTCTTTCTGTCGAAACTGAATGGTATCCGCTCCACCGTCAACAGCCATTTGTGTCAGCGCACTGTGTGAAAAGCGGTCTTGCAAAACAACATCGGTTATGACGTGCAGCTTGCCAATTTTTTTCATGTTAGCGTTTAGCACAGTCTAAAAAATAAAAATGATTCGTAGGACCGTTACCTTTGCCAATATTTAAGCCATGCCGGATAGCTTCTGTAACATACTTTTTTGCCCGATCTATCGCATCGCACAACCCGTATCCCAGCGCAAAATTGGCCGCTATCGCCGATGCCAGTGTACAACCCGTCCCATGTGTATTCCCGGTATCTATGCGTTCACTTTCAAAAATCGTTTCACACGCCCCATCCCACAACACATCCACCGCAGCGCCCTCCAAATGCCCCCCCTTCACCAGCACAGCGCACGCGCCCAAATCGGCAATTTTTCGCGCAGCAAACCCGGCATCTTCTCGCGTCTTTATCTTTTTTTTACTCAACAATTCTGCTTCAGAGGAATTCGGCGTCGCCAATGTAGCCAGCGGCAACAAACGATCTTTGATGCATTGTATCGCATCGCCCTTAAGCAACGGAAATCCACTCGTCGAAATCATCACCGGATCAACCACGAGCGGTTGCCCATTGCGAGTTGTCAGTTCATCGGCCACAGCCTCTAAAATCTCACGCGAAGACAACATCCCCGTCTTCACCGCAGCAATTTCAAAATCGTCAAACACGGCACTTATCTGAGCGCGGACAATCTCTTCGGGCAAATCACAAGCTGCACGCACCTCTTGCGTATTTTGAGCAGTAACCGATGTAATCACAGACAGGCCAAACACGCCATGGGCGTGAAATGTTTTCAAATCCGCCTGAATGCCCGCGCCACCACCGGAATCCGAACCCGCAATTGTCAGGGTTTGTTTCATTCCCATCCCTTCAAAAATTCACATACCGCCCTGGCCGGATCTCTCGCTGCCAAAATACCCGACATCACCGCAACGCCCGCACATCCCGTCGTGCGACATTTGGCCGCACGAGAAGGTGTAATTCCACCCAGAGCGTAAACGGGTAAGCGAGAATGCGCCACCGCATTTGCCAACCCCGCCAACCCTGCTTCCACACCATCATACCCGGGTTTGGAGCCCGGTGTAAAAATGGGGCTATAAGTCACAAAATCTGCCCCATCAGCGCAATCTAATTCCGCACAGGTATGTGTGGAATAGCCGATTAAAAATGACGGTCCGATCCGATCTCGGACCGCCCGCGGCAATGCACCACCTGGCAAATGCACACCCTGAGCGCCGATCTGCACGGCAATATCTGCTGCTGAGTTAATCAACAGCATCGCATCATAACGCGCTGTCAACGACAACACCTGCTCAGCCAGAGCCTCTAATACATCTCTATCCAGGTTTTTTTCCCGCAACTGCACCAGCCGCACCCCCGCATCCAGCGCACGCGCGAGCACATCCAGCATTGGTCGATCACCGCACGTTGCCCGATCGGCAATCAGATAGAGAGGCGGCAATGAATTCACACTTCCACCCGTCCTTCCATCGCCGTCGAAGCCGTCGCGTACAGCTTTCTGGGAATCCGCCCTGCTTCAAAAGCATACCGCCCTGCTTCAACCCCCTTTTTCATAGCCATCGCCATCTTCACCGGATGCCGAGCACCTGCTACTGCCGTATTCAACAACACGCCATCGCAACCCAATTCCATCGCCAGAGCAGCATCCGATGCAGTTCCCACCCCCGCATCGACAATAACCGGCACATTGACCGAATCCAGAATAATCTGAATATTGTACGGATTGCGAATCCCCATTCCCGAACCAATGGGCGCACCCAGAGGCATCACAGCGGCGCACCCCAAATCTTCCAACTTCTTACAGGTAATTGGATCATCATTGCAATAGGGCAACACAGTAAACCTATCATTCACCAGGGTCTCTGCTGCTTGTAGCAACCCCACCACATCCGGAAACAACGTGCGTTCATCCCCAATCACCTCTAACTTAATCAGATCGGTTTCCAGCGCTTCGCGGGCCAATCGCGCAGTAAGCACCGCATCTTGAGCAGTAAAACATCCGGCAGTATTTGGCAAAATGGTATATCGCGATCGATTGAGCAAATCGAGAACACCCTCGCCAGATTCGTCATTCATATTGAGCCGTCGAATGCCCACCGTTACAATCTCTGCGCCACTGGCTTCCACGGACTTCAGCATCACCTGCATATTGGGATAATGCGCAGTGCCTATCAACAGCCGTGAACGATATGTTACGCCTGCCATCTTAAAATCGCCTGTCATAATATCCTCACTGTTATTCCCACTACCCCCCCTGAACCGCGTGAATAATATCCACCCGATCACCATTGCGCAACCGCATATCTGCCCAAATCGCCCGCGCTATGACCTCGGCATTTACAGCCACGGCAATACCTTTTTGTTCGGCTTTAAAATTCATCTCAATCAGCAAATCGAGTAGCGTTGACGCATCATCCACTGATTGCTCTTGACCATTCACTATAAGTTGCATGAGTTTATAATCCAAATCGGTCAATCCCAAAAGGCCTGATAAGTGCCGGGGTACGCCGCTCCAAAATCAATTCGGCAATAGATAGCGCAGTCAACGGCGCCAGCAAAATACCTTTCCGATAATGACCAGTTGCCATAATTAAACCCTCAATAGGCGTCTTGCCCAAAATAGGTGCGTCATCCCGGCTACCTGGACGCAATCCCGCTGCGGACTCGACCAGAGGCAAATCGTAAACCCCCGGCACCACCTCCCACGCGGCGCGCAACAACTCAAACATCCCTCCCGCGGTCACATCTTCATCAAACCCCATCTCTTCTGACGTAGCCCCCAAAACGAGATGCCCATTATCCTTGGGCACGAGATACGCCACCGTAGAAGTCGCCACCCGCGAATACCAGACCATTGTACTGAGCGCGAAGTCCTCCATCATAGCCAGGCGCATAATCTGCCCGCGCACGGGACGCACCGGAGGCCTGGCACAATCGGGCAAACCCGGTATCAGACGCGACCAGCATCCCGAAGCCAACACCACTGTATCGCCCTCAAAAACTTCTTCGCCAACCCGCACCCCGCGCACCCGCGCCCCATCTATCAAAAGCTCATCTACCCCCATCTCTTCAAACACGTCACCACCCGCCGCTACAAGCCCCTGCATCAGTGCCACCACCAGACGCCGATTATCCACTTGATGATCGCCCGGACACCACACAGCAGCACTCACCTGAGCCGACAAATGCGGCTCCCTTTCCCTCGCCTCATCACCTGAGAGGTAGGTAACAGACAACCCCAAATCGCGCTGATAGCGATACCGAAATTTTAAGTACTCCAGATCGTCTTGCGTAATACCCACCAGCAGCACGCCATCGCGGCGATAGCCCACACAACATCCTGTCTCAGCCTCCAACTCACCGACAAATTCGGGATAAACCGCCAGCCCCTTCAGGCCGAGATGCAACAGGTCTTCCTCTTCGAATTGCACCTCTGACAGCGGCGACAACATACCCGCTGAAGCCCAGCTCGCCGAGTGCCCAACGCGACCTCGATCAAACAGAGCCGTAGCACACCCCGCACGCGCCAACCGCCAGCCAATCGCCAGACCAATCGCCCCGCCACCCACAATGAGCACGCGCTTTTGTGCCATCACAACCTCAAGGTAAAAAAAACCACCCTTCGCATAGAGTCGAAAAGTGGTCTCACCATCAGTTCAACAAACTCCCTACGCCGGCACGATCCGGATCAGGTACAAAGGGTATAATCTCAGCTCACAGCAGCAAGCACCCCTGTCTTTTTTTAGTTTTGCAAAGATACCATTTTAACATCTTCAGGTCAAGACGTTCCCCTTATCACTTGACAGACACCAATATATTCCTTACGTTGTTCAAAACAACGCTGACCGTACAGGGGTGCCGAAAGGCTGAGAACACACCCTACGAACCTGCTCTGGGTAATGCCAGCGAAGGGAACACGGCGCATTATGGAAATACAAACCGCCGATGCCTTCGCACACATCGTCGGTTATTTTTTTCTAAGGAGAAAGCCATGAGTAACCAGAATGGCAACAATGCTACAAAAATTTATCTCAAAGGCAAACACGGAATTCGCGTTCCTGCCCGCAAAATATCTCTGACAAATGGTGAAGATCCTGTTTACGTCTATGACACCAGCGGACCACAAGGTGGGGATGTGCGAAATGGTCTGCCCCCTTTGCGCGAACCGTGGATACGGGCGCGGGGCGATGTCGAGGATGTCGCACCAACTTATGTCCCGCAGTCAGATGCGCCGGAAATTCCGGAAAATCTTCGCCGCAAAACCGTTCTTCGCGGCACGGGCAACGTCACGCAGATGCACTATGCCAAACGCGGTGAAATCACGCCCGAAATGGAATTCATCGCCATCAGGGAAAATGTCGATCCCGAATTTGTGCGCTCAGAAGTTGCGCGAGGCCGCGCCATCATCCCGGCAAATATCAACCACCCCGAAAGCGAACCCATGATCATTGGGCGCAATTTCCTTGTCAAAGTCAATTCCAATATTGGCAACTCGGTGGTCACTTCCTCTATAGAAGAAGAAGTCGAAAAGATGCAGTGGTCCACCCAATGGGGTGCCGACACGGTGATGGACCTATCTACGGGCAAAGACATCCACGAAACCCGCGAGTGGATCATCCGCAACTCTCCCGTACCCATTGGCACAGTGCCGATCTATCAGGCTTTGGAAAAAGTGGGTGGCATTGCCGAAGACCTCACCTTTGACATCTTTATAGACACCATCATCGAACAGGCCGAACAAGGTGTCGATTACTTCACCGTGCATGCCGGCGTACTGCTCCGTTATGTCCCCCTCACCGCCAAACGGGTCACGGGCATCGTATCTCGCGGCGGCTCCATCATGGCCAAATGGTGTCTCGCCCATCACCAGGAGAGTTTTCTCTACACCCGTTTCCGCGACATATGCGAAGTAATGAAACAATACGATATTTCATTCTCTCTCGGCGACGGGTTGCGCCCAGGATCCATTGCCGATGCCAATGATGCGGCGCAGTTTGCCGAATTGCAAACGCAGGGCGAACTCACCAAAATCGCATGGGAATACGATATTCAAGTCATGAACGAAGGCCCCGGGCACATCCCGATGCACCTCATCAAAGAGAATGTCGATAAACAAATGGAGTGGTGTCACGAAGCCCCCTTCTATACCCTGGGACCGCTCACCACAGACATTGCGCCAGGCTATGATCACATCACCTCGGCCATTGGTGCAGCTATGATCGGATGGTATGGCACGGCTATGCTTTGCTATGTCACCCCCAAAGAACACCTCGGCTTGCCGAACAAGCAAGATGTAAAAGACGGCCTGATCGCGTACAAAATTGCCGCTCACGCCGCCGACCTCGCCAAAGGGCACAAAGGCGCGCAAGACTGGGACGATGCCCTGTCAAAAGCGCGCTTTGAATTCCGATGGGAAGATCAATTCAACCTCTCGCTCGATCCCGATACAGCCCGTTCTTATCACGACGAAACACTACCTGCTCAGGGCGCCAAAATCGCACACTTCTGCAGCATGTGCGGTCCCAATTTCTGCAGCATGAAAATCACGCAAGACGTGCGTGCCTATGCCGAAGAAAAAGGCATAGAATCAGCCGAAGCCCTCGAAATTGGCATGGCTGAAAAAGCGCGAGAATTCAAAGAAAAAGGGTCTGAGATTTATCAGATCGCGGATTGAGGCAGAAATATAAAACCGAGGAAGGGAATCAGGTATTGCTCTATTTTTTTAGAGCAATACCTGATTAAAAAAGGATGGAGACTCAGCGACGGTCTTCTGTAGCGGGCGGAGGTCCGACGAAGCCCGAGCTAAGTGGTTGTGTCACCTTCGCAGGTATTGTCGTATTCAGTATTTCGACATAAGCATCGTAGAAATTCTGAATATTTTCGACATAGTGTACGGGTTGACCGCCGCGACAAAAACCGTATCGCGCCCGCTCGTAATAGTCAGGTTGGGACAGCAAGCGCATCGCCTTTTCCACATTGCCAAACCAGCGGTTGGAATCCCATCCCATTTCCCGCGCCAGACGGCGGGCGTCGAGCACATGGCCGTATCCGGCATTATAAGAAGCCAGAGCAAAGCGAATCCGCTCTTCCATCGGGAGATTGTGATCAAACCGGTTGATAAGCTGACGCATATACTTGACCCCTGCGTGAATGCTCTCCTGGGGGTCATGAAGATCGGTAAATCCCAACTGCTCTCCCGTGCTCGGCATCACCTGCATCAGCCCCTGCGCGCCGACCCAGCTAACAGCCTCTGGATCGAATCTGGATTCCTGGTACATCTGTGCGGTAATCAGACGCCAATCCTGCCCGTATAGAGAGGCGTATTTTTTTGTCAGGGCATCATAAGGCGACAACTGACCGCTCAAACCGACCCGCATTGAATCTTTGGCTCTGGCAACAGCGCGCGTACTCTTAAAATACCTCTTTTTCATCATATTAAAAAACAAGCCGCCTTTTTCTTCTTTTATGTATTGGTTGAGTGTTGTCAGCAACTCTGAATTGTCCTTGCGAACCGCCCAGCCCAGTGCCGTGGGCTTAATACTCAAGGCGGCTTTGAGACGGCGGCCATATGCGCGTTCTATATCGAACAAATGGGAATCGCACATCGTAAGATCATAAATACCCTCTTCAACTCCAGCTAAAATATCTTCGGTTTCTACGTCATCGGGCACTATGGCAATCTCGAGACCTTTGACGGAATCCTGCAACGCCATCAGCGTCGTATAAAACGAAGAACTCCCGCGCACATGTATCGTCCGTCCAGCCAGATCCTGAAGGCTGGCAATCGAATCGTCATCCGCATGCACCACCACCAGTTCACTCACTTCCTTATAGGGTTGCGTAAACGCGGCCTGCTCTTGCCGTTCCTCAGTAATAGTCATTGCCGAAGCCACGACATCGCCCTTGCCTTCGTTCAAATACGACAACAGTTCGGCGTGACTATTCGGAATGACAATTTCGAGACGCAGGTCGTGCTGCGAGGCAAATCGCTTTATAAGCTCGTATTCGAACCCTATCTGCTGCCCCCGGTAAATAAAATAAGTCATCGCATTATTGCGCGTGATCATGCGCAACCGGCGGCGTTCTTTCAGGCCAGGTAAATCATCTGTAAATATCTGCTGGCGCTGCCGCGTAAATTGATGCGCCAGCAAATACTCATCCACCACGAACTTGAGCTTTGTATCATTTGGTCGCATCATCAAGGCGAGCGGACGCTCTTCGGCCACAACGAGCGGCGCGACGAGGTTATCGTAATAATTGGCAATAGCATGCCATAAATGCGCGTCGCACAAGGTCGCTTTGTATTCGCCTTGAGCAATGCCTTTGACCAGCCCCTCGGTGCTGAGCGTATCTGACACAGTGTGGATGCGTAAAGACGGCACCTCCTTCTGAACATCAATCAAGGTCTGATAATACGAACTGGACTGCCGCACGCTGATCTCCATACCGGCGAGATCAGCCACTGTCTGGGGCAGGCTATCTGCACGCGCTGTAATCAAATATTCATCGACGTATAAATACGGAACTGAAAACGCTGCTATCTTTTCTCGATCTGGCGTAACCGTCAAGCTGGAGGCGATAATATCGCCCTCGCCTTCGAGTAGTTTTTCCAACATCTGAACATAATTATCGGCCTTTACAAGCTCCAACTTCAGCTTGAGTGCATCGGCCAGACTACGGGCGATATCGTAGTCCAGGGTCACCGGCTCCGCCTGCCGGGGTATATAGGTGATCGGCTCCTCGCTAACTATCACCCGCAATACGCCGCGATCCTGCAATTGCGGAAGATCGCCGATGTATTTTGGCACGGGTTGTTTTTCGCTGCACTGTACAAAAGCACATAGAAGAATCAGTGCTGAGGGAATCATACGATGCAACACAGATATATCTCCTTTCAATGATATAGCCTCAACGCCGGGCCGATGGGGCTAAAATACTTTGAGGTATTTTCTTCCCAAAAGAAGAAGGGATTGCGATATAATCGCACCCCTTTTTTATGAACGAAATACAGATGATAGTTTGGGGCGATTTATGTTTCCCGTCTCCCCGGCGGGTCGGATACAAAGCTTTCGATAGCCGCGTCAACGGATTCTAACGTTCGAAAATGCGACGACAACTTTCCGACCATCATCAAACTCTCCATCCGGTTTGCAATGCCGGCCAACCTGAGATCACCTCCAGCATTTCTCAACATCTCCAGGCTGACCGCCAATACTCCTAACATCGTACTGCCAAACCACTTCACCTTGGAAAAATCGACCACGACATTTGTAATGCCATCGGCCATGACCTCTTCGACATAGTGCTGAAAAGGAACAACCGTAGGACCACTCATAAGGGTACCCGACACAGTCAGAACCGCAACGTGATCGCGAATGTCAACTTTGACTCTCATCAATTTGGCGAACAGCTCTTCAAAAATTGGACGATTTGCGCCATCCATTGTCAGCTTACAAAAATCTCTATGCATCCTGATCTGCAAAACTTTCCACCGCCCGATCTACAGTATCCAGGGTCGTAAAAATATTTGCCAACTGCGTAACCATTAAAATACTTTCAATCTTTCTGGTAACGCCCGTCAATCTCAAATCCCCGCCTTCACCGCGCAACGTCGTCAAACTCGCCGTTAGCACGCCTAACATAGCACTGCCAAACCATCTCACCCTGGAAAAATCAACCACTACCTTTTTTATATCCTCACTTGCAAGTTTTTTAATATGATCTTGGAATGGGGCAACCTCGGGGCCGCTCATCAATTCACCCGACAGAGTTAAGACAGCGACATCGCCGCGGATCTTTTCCGAAATTTTCATACAAACCTCCAGGACCAGAACTTACTGAACATCGCGCAGGGCACTGAAAATACGGCTGAACAAGAAAAAAATCAAGCTTATCAGTTGATATTATGCAGCGACTCTATATCTTGTGATTTACTTGAAATGAGATATACAAGATATTGTGGCAAAATAAAGCTTTTTTCGATAAACTGCGTGACATCCGTTATCGGTTATCAATTGTTTTTTTTGCCTCAATCACCATTTTCAAGGCAGCATCTGCTATCGCATCGCGAATCGCATCGCGATCCCCATCAAACTGAAAGACCTCACAAATTACACCTTCTGCACCGGCAACTGCGATATACGTCGTTCCTATGGGCTTGGGCGACCGTCCGCGAATGGGACCAGCGATCCCGGTCTCGGCCAGGCCCAAATCTGCACCACTCACTTTTCGCACGCCTTTGGCCATCTCGCACGCGGCTTCTGCGCTCACTGCACCATACGTATCCATCACCTGCACATCTATCCCCAGCATCTCGCGTTTAGACAGCGCGCTATACGCAATAACCCCCCGCTCGTAATAAGCCGAACTGCCCGGAACCGAAACAATGCGGGCGCTGATCAATCCCCCTGTTGTGGTTTCTGCAACTGCAATGGTCCAGTCTCGTTCTCGAAGCAATTTGCCGAGCTTTACTTCCAACTGTTCAGACATATTTGAAACCGCATATTACCGCTGATCAATAACCACAGGAGAACCCGATTTTGAAGACGCATAAGCTGCGCAAAAGAGCTCAACAGACTTTCGGCCCTCTTCACCCGACACCACAGGTATCGTGCCTTTGGTGATAGCAGAAACCATATCCTCTGCAATATCGGCAGGCGCATCGGGCACTTCAAAACGGCTCAAATCTACCAATTCCTCATCCTTTGTCATCACTTCTATACCGCCGCGTTGATCCCACCGCACAGTGCCTTCCGTGCCACTGATCTCCACTTGTGTCCCCAAATTTGGATAACTTGATGTCGTGGTCGTAATCAGCCCCCACGCGCCGCTTTGAAATGTCAACTGTGCAATTGTAATATCTTCCGTTTCAATATCGTGTGTCATGGTTGCACTGCGCCCATAAACTTCCTTTACCGGGCCGAGCAACCAGCAAATGAGATCGACAAAATGCACACCCTGATTGGCTATCGAGCCGCCCTCTGTCTCTTTGCGGCTACGCCACCCCATGGGAAAGCCCCCATTGTAATAGCTCTGCTCACGCCACCACTTCATCTTCACATCACCCAAAAAAATCTGTCCAATGATCCCCTGATCAATGGCGGCCTTCAATTGCTGGTTTGCTTTAGAATAGCGATTCCCAAAATCCACTGCCAGAACCTTCCCCGCATCTTTTGCCGCCTGAATCGCCGCATCGCACTTTTCTACGAGAATATCCATCGGCTTGGTGACAAATGCATGTTTGCCTGCTTCTATCGCTTCAATGGCGTAATCGCAATGCGTACCACTGGACGTATAGATACCGATCGCATCGATATCATCACGCGCAAACATCGCCTTGTAATTCGTCGTCCAGTCACATCCATACATTTCGGCCTGCTCCACGGCCTTGTCTTCCTGTAAATCGCACACGCAAACCAACGCACTGCCCTCTGCTGCTGCCATCTGTTTTGCTGCTCCGCGGCCACGCCCCAATCCCATAATACCAAATCTAACGCTCGACATTTTAATCTCCCTCTGAAAGCACCGCAAAATTTTCCCGCAACTTCGACAGTGTATCCCGATACTCGCGCTCGCGCTCGCGCTCTTTTGCCACGACCTCTGCGGGGGCATTATTCAAAAAACCCGCATTGCTCAACTTCTTCTCCAATCCGCTCAACGCCTTTTCCAATCCGCCAATCTCCTTCTCCAACCTCTGACGTTCCACAGTGAGATCAATCACGCCGGCCAAAGGCACAAAAATTTCCACATCACCAACCACAGCACTCGCAGACGCTGCCGGGCGTTCTAAAGCCGCGCCAAGGGTCAAATTTTCAACGCGCCCCAACGCCTTCATATAGCCCTTAACAGACGTCAAAATCGCACGTGCCTCCTCTGAATCCGTCTTACACACCACATCCACGAGCTTGCCCGGCGGAATACGCATTGTACCTCGAATATGGCGCACAGCACCCACCACATCCCGCATCAAAGCCATTTCTCGCTCCGCCGCTTTATCAAATTGCGTTTTGTCGCATTTGGGCCAGGGCGCGGCAATAAGAGCCTCGCCTTCTCGTGGAAAGGTCTGCCACAACGCCTCTGAAATAAAAGGCGCAACGGGATGCAACAGGCGCAGCGTGCCTTCAAACACGACACACAAAACCGACTGCGCGGTTTGACGGGCGCTTTGATCATCGCCATACAGGCGCACTTTCGCCATCTCCACATACCAATCGCAATACGCGCTCCACACAAAATCGTACAACGCGCGCGCCGCCTCGTCAAAGCGATACGCCTCCAAAGCCTCTGTAACCTGTAACACCGTGCGATTGTACAAACTCAAAATCCACCGATCAGAAAGGTCCGTAATCGGCTCGGGGACCGTCTGCAATGCCACATCGCGTATGTCGCGATCGTCCAGATTCATTTGTACAAACCGCGCGGCATTCCAAATTTTGTTGCAAAAATTGCGGCACATTTCCGCAATGGGCGAATCTTGCAACTTATTGTCCTTCACATCGGCATCAAACCGAATATCCTGCGAACTGCCGCATTGGTACAAAAGCGATAGGCGCGTGGCATCTGCGCCATAGCGGTCAATCAATTCGCGCGGATCAATCCCCGTACCCAACGACTTGCTCATGCGCTTGCCATCGCGCGTTTGCACCGTGGGATGAACCAGCACCGTCCGAAACGGAATCTCGCCCACAAATTCAACAGCTGTCATAATCATCCGAATCACCCACAGATACAAAATATCCCGTCCCGTAATCATCAAATCCGTCGGATGAAACAGCTTCAAATCCTCCGTATCTTCGGGCCAACCCAGCGTTGCAAAAGGCCACAGCGCCGAGGAAAACCACGTATCGAGCACATCTGGGTCTTGCGTCAACTGCTGACTACCACACTTTGTACACAATTCGGGCGGCTCTGCATTCACAATCACCGCACTACAATTTTCACACGTCCACACCGGAATGCGGTGTCCCCACCACAATTGCCTCGAAATACACCAGTCGCGGATATTCTCCAGCCATTCAATCGAATATTCTCGAAACCGATCCGGCACATAATCGATCTTTTTTTCTCGCATCAGGGGCAAAATTAAATCGGCCAAATCGCGCATCGCCACAAACCACTGCTCCATAGGCATCGGCTCAATCACCGTGCCACAGCGGTCGTGATGGGGCACCGCGTGGGTATAATCCTCAATTTTTTCCATCAACCCCAGCTCGTCGAGTGCCTCAACCACCGCCTTGCGACACGCATACCGGTCCTGCCCAACATAAGCACCCGCATTCTCCGTCATCTCGCCATTCAGACCAATAACCGCAATTTCGGGCAAATCGTGACGCTGCCCTATCTCATAATCATTGGGATCGTGTCCCGGCGTCACCTTCACCGCACCACTCCCCATTTCCGGATCGGCATAGTCATCTGCCACAATGGAAATGGGGCGGTCCATAAGCGGCAACATCACCATTTTACCCACGGCATTGCGCCATCGCGCATCGGATGGATGTACCGCCACCCCGGTATCACCCAGCATGGTTTCTGGACGCGTTGTCGCCACAACCACATCGGGCGCGTCATCTATTCCTTTGTACCGAATATGCCACAGGTGGCTATGGACCTCTCTTTCTTCCACCTCGAGATCGGAAATCACAGTGCCACACTGCGGGCACCAGTTCACCATGCGTTTGCCCCGATAAATCCAGCCCTTCTCGTAAAAACGCACAAATGTTTCCAACACTGCCCGCACGTACTCCTCATCCATTGTAAATCGCTCGCGCGACCAGTCATAACTACAGCCCAACTCGCGCAATTGTCGCAAAATTGTGCTGCCGTATTTTTCCCGCCAGGCCCATATCCGTCTCAACAAGTCTCTGCGCCCAATTTCGCGGCGCGTCTTTTTTTCGTTCTCCCAGATCTCTTGCTCCACCTTCATCTGCGTGCCAATACCCGCGTGATCTGTACCGGGCAAACACAGCGTGCGAAATCCCCGCATCCGCTTATACCGAATCACCGCGTCGTGAATCGCGTGCTGTAGCGCGTGTCCCATGTGCAACTCCCCCGTCACATTGGGCGGAGGAATCGTCACCGTATAGGCAGGACCTGTCGCGCGAAACTCCGGGCGAAAATATCCCTTCCTGTGCCAAAAATCATACCACGTCTTTTCAATATCTTTTGGATCGTAGGCACGCTCCAAAGCTTTATTCTTCATCGTCTCCATTCTCCTTAAATAGCGGTCACCGCCCCTTTTTTACACCGAATAACTCCGCCACCCCTCATAAATCGTCCGCACAGATACTTTAATCACCGCTGTTGTGGGCACGGCCAATAACATGCCAACTGCGCCAAACAACTCGCTGCCAACGAACACCGCAAAAATGACGAGCAGAGGATGCAAATTAACACTGCGCCCAACCACCATAGGAGCGACAAAAACATTATCTACGAGCTGAACGATCGCAAACACTATAATCACTGGAATAACCACACCAAAACTCAGCGCAGAATATTGCAATACAGCGGCAACAACACCGGCAATAATCCCAATCGCAGGTCCCATATAGGGAATTACATTGGCCAAACCAGCGAGAAGACCAATCACCAAAAAATGTTCCAGACCAATGATATAAAGTCCGGTGCTTGACAGAATCGAAACAATTATTACAGATAACACCATACCGCGCATATAGCTCCCCAATTGCCTGTCAATGCGATGCAACAGATTTAATATCAGTTCAAAATATCGATTTGGCACCTGCTCGATAATCGCACGCTTGATCGTTCTGCCCTCTGCTAAAAAAAAGAATAAAGCAAAAGGCACAATGATGAACAAGGTAAGCCCCGATAGCAATTGCCCGACCAATCCGGGAGTTTCCTTAAGCAAAATTGTCACGACGTTTTGCAGGTACTGATTCGCGGCCTGTATCCAATCGCGGCCCTTGAGCATTGGTAAAATTTCTTCCTCCCAATCGCGGCCCTTGAGCATTGGCAAAATTTCTTCGAGATAGGTCTGAGCTGATTTCAGCCACGGCAGGAATGAAGTTTCATAAACTGACTTGAATGCCATCAAAGAACTGGGCTTGTATTTGCCAAACGCATGTTTTGTCGCCGAGATTAAAATTTTAGATGTGCCAAATTGAACCGAAGCCATTGTATCCGAAACCGATGACACATCCTCCATATTCCCTCTAAGCGTCAACACAATAGAATCTTCCCGGCTGCCAGACGAACCGTACAACCTCAAAGACGCCTGGCGCAGTTCATCCGCTTGTGGAGAAAATACCACGCGCAGTGTGTCTCGCCCACCGACCACTTTTGGGTTGGCCTGTGGGACAGCGGATTCTGCGTCTCCCCCACCGGGTGTCAATTCCAGGGGCAAGCCATCGACCTTAAAATCTTCTAGTTCGCTCTCAAACCGATCAATCTTCACCACATCATCGCCCGTATTTTCCACCACACAGTACCATGTGCCCTGCTCACCAATAATGCTCTTGACCATATCCTCTGTACCGCGCACAATCATAGGCGCGACCACAATAAGCGGAATGACCACAATTGCAAAAACAGCCAGCAAGACGACAACCACGGCGATAAGACGATTTAAGCGGTGCGATTCGAGAAAATCAACCACGGGCATGAGAAAATACGACAGCACAAATGCAATAAAAAAAGGGACCAGCGTACTTCGAATAGTATATAGCAACCAGACCATCACAACGATGAGGCCCAAAAAAATCACAATACGCAAAATCTGAGCAGTGCCCAGGCCGCCAGAAGAGGGTTCATTCATGACTCGTCTTCTCCGTCCTCTTTTTGTTTTGCCGCCAGTTCATCTCGGGCCACCTGCAAACTGTGATTGGTTTGCCGCAATCGCTCCGCGACAATCCGCGAAAGTTGAATGGCAATTTTTACCCCCAGATGCGGTCGCTGTTCCGCCAACTGGTGCAGTGCGTCTCGTGAGAAAAGTGCCAATTTGGTATCTTCTGTCGCCACTGCTGTCGCTGTTCTCGGCACACCTTTCAAAAGTGCTGTTTCACCAAAAAAGGAACCGGATTCAGATTGGGCAAGCAGCACTTTCTTGTCCTCTTCGCCATCCTTCTGAACTACCTCTACATACCCTTTTAACACCACGTAAACGCCGTCTCCCGGTGCACCCTGTTCAAAAACAACATCGCCTGTTGAATATTTGCGAATTTCTATAAGTTGCACCACTGCCTCCATCTCTCGGCGGTTCAGTTCCCGAAACAGTGGAATGGCGCGCAATTTGGGAAATAATGGCTTTTCGCGCTCCAACCAGCGCTGTAGAAGTCGATTCATCACAAATCCTATATCTCTGCGCGATAAGGCACCGCAGGCTCTGCTGCCCTTAAGCGTTCAAAAAAATCCAGCGCCTTTGGACGATAGCGCGATTCGATGTGTTGATCAAAAAACGCGCGCAATATTCGCGTCACCTCTGCGCGGTTTACACCCCGCAAGAGGGAAAGATCAATGCGGTCGGGACGCCCCACTTGTAGATGCGCCATAAAATTTATCGTCTCGAACCGCACGCGCATGCCCGCCCCTGCATGATTGTCACACAGAGTGCCGCCCAGGCCGGGGCTGAACCCCAGACGGTGTCCCTGGAGACGAGCACCACATTGAACACACCCACTCATATGGGGGCGATACCCCACCGCACTCGCAGCGCGAATTTGGAAATACCACACCGGTACATCCAGCGCTATTTCAGCAATGCTCCCCACCCATTGCATCGCTTCAAGTACAATACTAAACAAAAGTGGATTGCGGTCTTCATCCTCTGTAATATAATCCAGAAATTCGCATATCGCGCTTCCGGCTGCCATCCGACCATAGTGTTGTTTTACCGGTTCAAAAGCGTGTGCAATATCGCCTTCGCTCAATATTTGCAACTCTCGATTATCCTGTCGATAAAAAACATAATGCCCCCACGTCATCGGTTCAAGACTCGCGCCAAATTTGCTTTTGGGTCGTCGCGCGCCTTTGGCTACCAGACGCAACTTCCCGTAATCGCGAGAAAACAGCACCACAACCTTGCTGCTTTCACTCATGCGAAAACCGCGCAACACCAACCCATCGGTCTGACAAATCACGGCGACTCCAATGCTGTTGGTGGATTGGGATAGACCATGTAAATCGATTCATTGGGATACACCATGCCATAGCGCTCTCGAGCAATGCGTTCAATTTCACCCAAATTGTTTTCCAGCAATTTCACCTCGCGTTCCAGCATCGCATTCTGCTGGCGAATAGTTTCAATTTCCTGTTTTAATACGGCAATTTGCTGCTTGCGCATTATGAGCTGGAAAATCCCACTATCTCCCACAAAAAACAAATAAAGGGAAAGCACCACGGGTGCAAATATCAAAAATCTATTCAGGCGTCGCCTTGCACTTCCCGGTAACATCGGACTGTTTTCCGGCAACACCGTACTTTGTCCTCGATAAAATGAGCGCATAACACAATCTCCAAAGTCAGTTGTCGGTTTTTCTACCTCCGATTTAACACCACCATATCATCCCGATGGATAACCACTGCGCCATTGTTGATCCCGAGAATTTCTGCAACTTCTGGCGTTTTTTTTCCGCGAATACGCCGCACATCATCGGCGTCAAATCTCGTTAATCCGCGCGCGACCTCGACGCGTTGTTTTGATTCAACACCGATGAGTTCACCAACTTCAAAATCGCCAATAACGCGGATAATACCCGAAGGCAACAAACTTTTGCCGCCATCGCTCAAAGCTACCACTGCGCCATCATCTACGACCACACCCCCTCGCTTTCGGGAATGCGCCAACCACAAATCTCTGCTGTTCAAACTGCGATTATCCGCCACAAATAACGTGCCGCAATCTGCCCCATCCAGAATTTCGAGCAAACCGTTTATACATCCATTTGCAATTACTGCCATCTGCCCACCTTGCATCACGGCCTCGGCTGCCCTGAGTTTTGTGCGCATTCCCCCACGTCCCAGCGCACTCCCCGAAGACCCCACAGTTGCGTAGAGTTCTTCGGGCATCCCATGCACAGACCGAACCAGTTGCGCGTTTGGGTCTTTTGAGGGATCACTTGAAAACAACCCATCGACATCGGTCAACAACACCAGCATGTCCGCATCCACCAGATGCGACACCATTGCGGACAGGCGGTCATTTTCGCCCACAGACAATTGCAATTCTTCCACCGCCACGCTGTCGTTCTCATTGACAACAGGCACAACACCATACCGAAACAATTGGTCCAATGTATTGCGCGCATTCACATATCGCGTGCGATTGTCCAGATCATCCGATGTCAACAGCACCTGCCCCACCAAAATACCGTGTGCTTCAAATGCCCTTTTGTAAGCATCCATCACCAATCCCTGCCCCACCGCAGCCGTAGCTTGCAAATCAGCCAAGCGCCTCGGCCGATTATTCAACTCCAATTGCCCCATGCCAGCACCAACGGCTCCGGATGTCACAATTGCCACCTGTAAACCGCGATCTCTCAAACGCGCCGCATCGGCAGCCAGACGGTCAATCACCGCGAGATTCAGTGTGTTGCCATGTGCCGTCACCACCCGCGTACCCAATTTTACCACTACCCGCTGTATATCGGCGAATAAGGCTTTGCGATCAATTTCGTGTTCTTTTGTCCCACTCATGTCAAATCAATTTCGATTTTGTGGCGCACTGGTACCCCGCGTTCTGCGAGATAGGTTTTGACTTCCCCAATACTGTATTGATTGTAGTGAAAAATCGACGCAGCCAGTGCCGCGCTTGCCTTGCCTTCGGACAACACCGCGTACATATCCTCTGGCCCACCAGCGCCACCAGACGCTACAATCGGTACATCCACACGCTCGGCAACCCTGCGGTTCAATTCAATATCGTATCCATCTTTTGTACCGTCTGCATCAATACTGTTCAAAACCAGTTCACCCGCGCCGAGATCTACCAGTTCCTCAGCCCATTCGAGGGCATCTCGCCCAGTATATGTGCGCCCGCCATTGATAACCACTTCCCAACGCCCATCCTCTATTTGATCGAGATTCGGTTGTCGAATTGCGTCAATTGACCCCACAATTGCCTGCGACCCAAAACTCTCAGCCCCCTGCGTAATAATTTCAGGCGTGTGTATGGCAGCCGAATTGATCGACGCTTTTTCTGCGCCCCCTTCGATAATAGTGCGAATATCATAATACGTGCGAACGCCCCCGCCAACCGTAAAGGGAATAAACACCTCTTCGGACACGCGCCGCACGAGTTTGCCGACAATATCGCGCTTCTCCGCCGATGCCGTAATATCGTAAAACACCAGTTCATCGGCACCTTCTGCATCATAGCGTTTCGCGAGTTCAATGGGGTCGCCAGCGTCTTTATCGGCTGAAAACTTGACTCCGCGCACATTGCGACCGTTTTTCACATCCAAACACGGAATAATTCGCCTGGCCAGCATTCTACACCTTCTCCGCAAAATTCTTCAAAATTTTCAAACCCGCATCCTGACTTTTCTCGGGGTGAAACTGCACGCCAAAAGCCCGATCATTTCCGGCAATTGACGCATAATCAATCCCGTAATCCGTCACCCCGACCACATCTTCATCGCGCTCAGACGCCACAAAAAAAGAATGGACAAAATAAAAATAAGACCTGTCGGGCACGCCATCTAAAAGCGCTGTCTCGCGCTGAATTTGCACCTCATTCCACCCAATCTGCGGAACGCGCTGCCCTTCGGGAAAACGCTTCACTTTTCCCGGCAAAATATCCAATCCCTTATGCCGCCCCATTTCTTCACTCTCGGCAAACATCAATTGCAATCCCAAACAAATGCCCAAAAAGGGTCGGCCTTCTGAAATAGCCCTTATAATGGGTGCGATCAATCCCGCTGTTCTCAAATTGTTCATCGCATCGCCAAATGCACCCACGCCGGGAAGCACAACGCGCTCGGCCGCGTCGATATCCTCGGGTCTATCGACAATAACAGCCTTTGCCTCAACGTGTTCAAACGCCTTTTGAACACTTCGCAAATTCCCCATCCCGTAATCGATAACCGCAATCATCTCATTCTCCCAACACACTTGATCGTTCTGTCGCAGCCAAAACAGCATCCATCAAAGCAGCGCGCAAACCGCCCTGTTCCAGCGCGTGCAAACCCGCAATCGTCGTTCCGCCCGCCGACGTCACCTGATCTTTCAAAATTGCCGGATGATCGCCGCTCTCGGCAACCATACGCGCAGCTCCCAGCACAGTCTGTGTCGCCAGTGTCAACGCCATATCTTTTGACAAACCAGACCGCACCCCGCCATCTGCCAGCGCGTCAATTACCGCGTACACATAGGCAGGTCCACTGCCCGCGAGTCCAGTCACCGCATCCATCTGTGATTCTGAAACAACGACCGCTGCACCAACCGCATTGAACAGAGACAGCGCCAGACTCAGATGATCCTCACCCACATGTGCGCCAGCACATATTCCCGAACCCGCCGCACCGACCTGCGCCAGCACATTGGGCATCGCGCGAATAACGGGCAGAGAACCCAATTCCGCTTCCAATGCCGCAATACGCACACCCGCCATGAAGGAAATAATCACCTGATCACCGTGCAACAAATCCCGAAAGCCCACAACGGTTTGCTTCCAAAACTGAGGCTTCACACCCAACACCACAATATCCTGATGGCCCACCACTTCGCGCGCATCTCCTGCAACCTGGACACCCAACTCGCGCCTTCTCTGATCCAACACCTCAGCAATCAGATCCACCGCCGTGATATCTTCAGGCGCGATCTCTCCCGACCGAATCCAACCGGCCATCAGCGCGCCTCCCATATTGCCTGCACCAATAACAGCGATTTTTTTATTTTTCATAGCAATCAGCTTTTTTTTTACCTCATCAAACATACGTCAACCAGCCGCGCTTATCTTCCGCACGACCTTCCACAACAGCAAAAAAGGCGTCCTGCAACTTCTTTGTGATCTCACCTCGAGAACCACAGCCGATATTGATATGATCAATAGCCGTAATCGGCGTGATCTCTGCCGCGCTACCCGTAAAAAATACCTCATCGGCAATATACAGGGACTCTCTTGGAATCGGTCGCGCCGTTACCGTATGTCCCAAATCTCGGGCAAGTGTAATAACCGAATGTCGCGTAATACCGGGCAAAATAGACGACCCGGTAGAGGGCGTGTAAATCTGCCCATTCTTCGCCATAAAAATATTCTCGCCGCTACCTTCGCTCACATAACCCTGTGTATCCAGGGCAATGCCCTCGGCATATCCATCGGCCATCGCCTCCATCTTGATCAATTGTGCGTTCATATAATTTGCCGCCACCTTGGCCAGCGAAGGCATGGTATTGGGTGCCAGGCGATTCCACGAAGCAAACCGAACCGACACGCCTTTTTCCAGAGCTTCTGGACCCAGGTACTTACCCCATTCCCACACCGCGATCACCACCTCAACCGGACAGGGCATTGGATTGACAGCCAATTCGCCAAAACCCCGAAAAACCACGGGCCTGACATAACACGCTTGCAAGTTATTAATGCGAATCGTCTCCAAAATGGCCGCTTCCAGTTCATCTTGCGTATAGGGAATTTCCATGCGATAAATTTTGGCAGAATCGTAAAGCCTTTTCACATGATCTCGAAGCCTGAAACAGGCCGGTCCTCTTTCGGTATGATAACACCGTATCCCCTCAAAAACACTCGAACCGTAATGCACCACATGGGACAGCACGTGAATTTTGGCATCGTCCCAACCCACAAAATTCCCATTAAACCAGATCTTATCTGACTTTGGAATGGGCATAACAAATCCCTTTCTGTTAAACGAATCAACGAATCAACGAATCAACGAATCGAAACTCGCACTGACTTTGGGTGGCGGGATTCGTCTATTCGTCTATTCGCGCTTTGTATGCTGTGGAATATTTCTATTTTTGTCCTATGCTGCCCTGTTCAAATTAGTCACGACGACCTCGCACAGCCAATGCGCGGCAAATCCGTTCAAATCCATCTATCGATATGGTTTCGGGACGCGCGCGACCATCGATATTCGCCTCTATCAAAATCTCATCATCTACCACACCAGATAGCGCGTTGCGCACCATTTTCCTCCGCTGCTGAAATGCGGCGCGCACCACGCCAAACAAACGCCTTTCATCTGCAATATCATAAGCAGAATTTGCTTCAAAATCCAGCATCAACACAGAAGAATGCACTTTGGGTCGCGGATAAAAATGCGCGGGAGGCAGATCAAACAACCGTTTTGCGACACACCGCACCTGTGTAACAACCGACAACACGCCATATATTTTGCTGCCCGGCGGCGCGATCATGCGTTGTCCCACCTCGCGCTGCACTGTAATCACAGCGCGTTTCCAAACCCTTCGAGCATCTGTAATTTGCCTGATAAGCGCGCCCGTAATATGATAGGGCAAATTGCCCACCAGAATCGCTTTTTCTCGTTTTTCATTTTCGACAAGCGCGGGCAAATTGACCTGCCGCACATCGTCTGATACAATTTTTAACCGCGAACCAAACCGATCCGAAAGCAGATCACACAACGCCCCATCAATCTCAATAGCGACCACCTGACCTGCCCGCTCAACCAAAAGGTCCGTCAACGCACCTCGTCCAGGACCAATTTCTACGACCAGATCTTCTTTCTCAACCTGTGCGGCCTCTACGATTCGCTCGATAGATGCGCCATCTGTGAGAAAATGTTGGCCCAGCCGCGTCTTCGTTTTCACGTTGATCCCAATCCAAACAAAGCCTGAGCATTTTGCGTCGTCTGCCGACAAACATCTTCAGTATCCCCGCATCCTGCATCGGCCAGATACTCGGCGACATAGCGCACATAAGCTGGCTCATTGCGCTTGCCGCGTTTTGGCGCCGGTGCCAGAAACGGACAATCCGTCTCCAAAAGCAACCGCTCAGCGGGCACATCCAATGCAACCTTCAACGCACCCGAATTTTTAAAAGTGACAATACCGCCAAAACCCAGATAAAAATTGAGATCCACCGCGCGCTTGGCTCCTTCGATATCCCCGCCAAAACAATGCATCACACCGCCCACATCGGATCCACCCTCATCCTCCAACACATCTAACACCCGCGTTTCAGCACCCCGACTGTGAATAATCAGCGGCAGGCCCATCTCTCTCGCCAGACGAATATGTGCCCGAAACGCCCGTTCCTGAACCTCGCGCGGCGCGTAATCGCGATAAAAATCCAGCCCTGTCTCGCCAACCGCAACAATTCTCGGATGCTTCAAAAGCGCGGGCAATTTTTTCAAAGCCGCCTCATCTGCCTTCGCAGAATCCGACGGATGAAACCCCGCCGAAGCAAACACATCGTCCCGTACCTCAGCAAGCGCAATAGCCGCACGACTCGTATCCAAATTTGTACCCACATTCACAATCTGCCCCACCCCCGCGGCTCGCGCCCGGGCAAGCAAATCGTCCAGATCCTTTCTAAACTGTGGAAACATCAAATGCGCGTGTGAATCGACAAGCATGTAGAAATCCTAAAAAACGAAACCGTCGGCTATATTTAGGTTAATGCAGCGTAATCATACACAGGTGTTTCAATAGTGCGAACGGGTTGACATCGTTCCCAAACCGCCTGTTGCAAACATTCGACAGTCTCTGGAGAAAAGAACCTTTCTCCCGTCTCAACATTAACCCGAGCGGGAACATCTTCAATAATAACAAACCGCCCATTGACTTCAATGCTATATGTAACGCTCATCTCAACCAATGTTTCACGCACCCCTTTATGATCAGACATTGTGTTTTCTCCGTGGAGCATGAGGCAAGAATCATCTGCCCCGATTACTCTTTGGTAATCAGTACAATTTTATATTGCGTCTGTTTCCAGTTTCACAGTAGCTAAAACTAAGTACAAGCGTAGCTTATTAGGATCCTTGGTTTGGTATTCCCAGATCCTTACAGATTTTTTTGGCAAGCCGATCATCAATTTCTGTATGCCTGGGCACTGCACTTCTGGTATTTAGCACAACATTACCCCACCAAGAATGTTTACGACCTTCACGGATTAAATTACAACCGTGTCTTCTGAGATGTCTGAGCAATTCTCTTCGTTTCATATTTGGATTGCAACTTCTTGGTATCCGCTTTCAGCTATATTTATTGATTCCTTGCGATTAAATTCCAGGGCTTCCCGAAGTGTAATTCTCAGAGAATCGAGCAATTCTTCTCTGGTTCGCTCTTGACAGTTTACACCGGGAATTTCTTCAATCCACCCAATCCACCAATCTTCTCGTTGCTGGATAAGCGCAGTATAGGTTTGATTCATCTTCCAATCCTCCTAAGTTTTTACATCGTAGCAGTAGGGAAATCGCGTTAGCTGGACTCTTCAGCCTGCGCCGCCATCCACGCTTGCCGGGTCAGTTGAAACCGCCGTGCGGGTTCATTCTCGAACTTGGAACTATTATAGATAAACCCTTCCGTCTCCTGAAACCCATTCTTTTCCAGAACACGAGCGGAGGCCGGATTGCGCTTCAGGCAAGCCGAATGAACGATATCCATGCCGAGTTCACAGAACGCGTAGTTTAGCGCGAGAGCAACAGCCCTGGTCGTGATTCCCCTGCCCCAGTGCGACGATGCGATTCCGTAATCACATCGGGCGCTGCGTTTTTCGTAATTAAACGCCCCGAGTTCTACCACTCCAACCATATCGCCATCTGCAACAATAGCAAAAAAGAACGCCTCTCTATTTTCGTGTGCTCTAATACCTGTCCTGACGAAAGTTTCTCCACCATTCTCCGGATATGGTCGGGGTATGGTAGTAGTACGCGCAACGCGCTCATCAGAGGCATAGCGCTGTACTGCTGCTGCATCGCTGAACCGCAATGGGCGAATTGTAATCTCTATTTGCTTTTCAATTAACCTCTGCCCCATCACTAATCTCACCATCTGGCGTTATAAGCGCAAGGCCGTGATCATCGGCAGCAGCCAGCAGCATACCCTGGGATTCGACACCGCGAATAGTCGCTGGCTCCAGATTGGCAACCACCACAATCTGCTGCCCAACGAGTGCCTCCGGCTCGTAAAACTCGGCAATCCCGGCGACGATCTGGCGCTGCTCATCGCCCAAACTGATCTGCAACTGCAACAGGCGATCCGCCCCCTTCACGCGCTCGGCCGCGTCAATTTTTGCCACGCGCAATTTGAGCTTCTGAAAATCTGAAAAAGAAATCAACTCTTCTTCTGGTCTTTCCTCTGCCACATTGACCTCCTCAATACGCGGGAACACTGGATCGCCAGGTGCAACCTTCAAATTGGCGTCCAGACCTCCCCATGTTTTTAAATCATCCAAATGAACATCCTCTGGCGAACCCTTTGCACCGAGTTGTCGCCAAATCTCACAGGCCTTTGAGGGAATCACTGGAAACAGCAATACAGATAGTTGCCGCATAGTCTCCAGCAACGCGTAAATCGTCACCTCAAGCTCGGCCCTCTTGCTCACATCCTTCACCAAATTCCAGGGTGCCTGCACCTCGACAAACCGATTGGCCTCCCGCACCAATCGCCAAACCGCATCCAGCACCGCATTGGGATTCATCTCATCAATAGCTTTGCCCACCGCATTGAGCGTCTCCTCCGTCAGCGCTTTCAAAGCGTCGAGCGCCACGTGGTCGCCATCCACAGCGGGCACAACCCCATCCAAATATCGCGTAGCCATCACCACCGAGCGATTCAGCAAATTGCCCAACTCATTGGCCAACTCGGTATTATAACGCTGAACAAAAGCCTCTTCGCTAAAATCGCTATCTTGCCCCAGCGTCATATCGCGCACCAGAAAATACCGAAACGCATCCACCCCGTATTTATCCGCCAGATCCAGAGGCCGAATCGCATTGCCCAGCGACTTCCCCATCTTTGTCTCATCCACGAGCCAAAAACCATGCCCCATAATCGTTTTGGGCAATGGCACACCTATCGCCTTGAGCATCGTGGGCCAATACACGCAATGCGTGGTCAAAATATCCTTGCCAATCAAATGACAAGACGCCTGCCACCAGTGCTCAAAACGCGCATCATCGGCGATATAACCCGGTGCCGTGATATAATTGATCAGCGCATCGAACCAAACATAACAAACATAATCGTCATCAAAAGGAAGCGGAATCCCCCATTCCAAACGCGACCTGGGACGAGAAATACACAGATCGCCCAACGGTTGGCGCAAAAATCCGAGGATCTCGTTGCGCCGTTTTTCCGGCCGAATAAAATTGGGATGTGTTTGAATATACTCAATGAGCCAGTCCTGATATTTACTCATTCTAAAAAAGTAATTCTTCTCCGAAATTTTCACCGTAGGCCGACCGCAATCCGGACAATTACCATCAACCAGATCCTTTTCCGTCCAGAACCGCTCGTCCGGGATACAATACCAGCCCTCGTAATTATCGGAATAAATCTCGCCCGCATCGTAAATGCGTTGCAAAATCTCGGAGACAACGCGCTTGTGCCGCGCTTCGGTTGTGCGAATAAAATCATCGTTAGAAATATTTAAGACCTCCCACAACGCCTGAAATCGCACCACCATCTCATCTGCCTGTGCCTGCGGCGACAAATCGCGTTTTTTCGCCGCCTCATCCACTTTCTGCCCGTGCTCATCCGTACCCGTCAAAAACAACACATCATCGCCAGCCAGACGATGAAAACGCGACAGCACATCAGCCATAATCGTCGTGTACGCATGCCCGATATGGGGTTCATCGTTGACGTAATAAATCGGTGTTGTAATATAAAATGTGCCCATTTTTCTACACCCACTCAAAAGGACCTGATCTGTCGCCAGAGCGAAATCAAGCCCAGATTCATATTTACATTGCGGTGATTCATCTCCCGCAGAGACTCAATCTTTTTTACTGTTGCGGCGAGTTGGTCCAGATCAAAAACCTCTGCCAAACGCCCGACATTGTCCTCCTGCGCGGCATTGGCTATATGATCATCCCGACCACATTGCAGCAACAGCGCGTCCCTGAGCCAGATTTCTGCACCTGCCAAAATATCCAACGCCTCTTGTCGGTCGAGTTTTGCCAGGGCCTCAAACGTGCGCTCCTCCTGCTCCCACAACAACGCTTCCAAAAACTTGAAAGATCGATCTTGCCTATCTGCGATATGGCCATCGGTCATATCCAATGCCCTGCGCAAGTCGCCGCCACACGTGCGTGCAATAAAATCTGCCGTTGTCTCATCAACGCCCCTCGCCGTCAACCCAACACTGATATCCTGAGCCGAAAGCGCGGGAAATTTCACAAACTGACACCGCGACACAATGGTGGGCAACAACGCATCGCCATGGGACGCAATCAAAATCATCAGCGACCGAACAGGCGGTTCCTCCAGAGTTTTCAACATAGCGTTGGCCGCCTCTGCGCGCATTTGATCCGCGTGTAAAATAAGAGTCGTGCGCCAGCCCCCCGCAAAAGCACTGTGCGTAAACTGCCGCTGCATCTCCCGAACGCGATCAATAGCAATCGCTGCATTGTCATCGGGCAATGAATAGTGATAAGGCGATTGCCATACCTGAAACAGTGCAGCTTGCCTATCTTCCTCTTTCACGCGAGAGGAAAAAGGAAAGAGCAACGCACTATCCGGATGATTGAGATTTGTCACCTTGTGGCAGGCAGCGCAACGTCCACAGGCCACAGCAGCATCTCCCTGACAATGCAATGCCTGCACAAAATCCAATGCCGCAGCCACTGCACCCGTGCCAGAAGTGCCCAAAAACAACAACGCGTGCGGGACTCGATCTCTTTCAATCAATTCGGTCAAAAATCGAACCGCTCGCTCCTGTCCGATCACCCGTTCCAAGTATCGCCTCTCAATATGAAAAGCCGCTGGAACGGAACATTCCAACGGCTTTTTTTATGCAAACGACTAAAATGATCCGCTATCCATGCTCCTGCTCACAATGGGAATGTACAACACGAGTAGCCCGTACAACGACGGGCATCGGCATTTGCATTGTTGGCACAAAAAACAACATGGAACGGCTCCATAATCAAAAGTATATTACAACGCGGTGAAAATAATATACCTTATCCATCCATTTGTCAAGATTTTATTATTCAAATAGTTTTACCCCTAAACTGTTGACACTTGCGATACAATTTTTTAAGTTTCACAAATAATTGTTCAGATGTGTGACGGACTCATTGAGCGAGAAAATGCAATGCAAATAGGAAACAAAGAACTCGTCGTTATTGGCGACCGCGTTTTGGTCAAGCGAGAAGATTTGGAAGAGCGAACCAAAGTGGGGCTTTATTTGCCTCAAACCGTAGTCGAAAAAGAGGAAGTACAGAGCGGTCGCATTATGGCCACAGGCCCTGGTCTGCCGCTGCCAGAAACGCCTGAAGACGATGAACCCTGGCGCAATTCTCCAAAAGAACCGCGGTATTTGCCCCTGCAAGTTGAGGAAGGCGATTTTGCCTTATTTTTGCAAAAAGCCGCGATGGAGATCTCTTTTGAAGGGGAGAAATATCTCATTGTGCCCCAGGCGTCCATTCTGGTAGTAATTCGAGAGTCGGATACCATAGTAGGCGAAGACGAGGTATTGGATGAACTGGAGGGTTTGGACGACCTCGACCTGTAATGGTTTTGTGAAAGTTCACAAAAAAAGCCGCTGATTTGGCGGCTTTTTATTTTAACTCACTGTTTCGCCTGTGCCTCAGTATCCGATCTGGCACATCGAAAACCCAGAGAAGGATAGGTTTTATCGGGCTTTTCACCTCGCCGTCGGGCCATATGAATATGGGGAGCACTCCAGCCCCCGCCCCTTATGACGCGCTTTTTTCCCGCCTCTGGGCCCGTGGGATTGTGGAGCGGAGAGACGCGGTAATATCCTTCGTCAAACCAATCCCAGCACCATTCCCACACATTGCCCGACATATCGAGTAAGCCTTCACTGGTAGCACCTTCGGGGAAGGCCCCCACAGGCAATGGGCGCCGGTTCCGAGTCTCTCGGGTATTTGCTCGCGTGACGTCAAAACGGTCGCCCCAGGGATAAAGACGGCTTTGTGCCCCTCGTGCTGCGCGTTCCCACTCTGCTTCGGTGGGCAGTCGTTTGCCCTTCCATGAACAATAGGCATTGGCGTCATCCCACGAAACACCCACAACGGGTTGGTTGGGATCGTTGTATTTGGCCTCGCCCCAATACCGGGGAGCCGCATGCCCTGTGCTCGTCACAAATTCGCGGTACTGAGTATTGGTTACTTCGCGTGTGTCAACCCAGTACGCATCGAGATAAACCTTGTGTACAGGGGCATTTTTATCTCGAGTATCTCCCATGAGAAAATCGCCTGCGGGAATTTGCACTTCCATTTTACCTGTACTATCGGAAGACACAGCCGTGCGGGATCTTGGCTGTTCAAAAGGAGAACGTCCATCAATCGTCTTGATACTCAACTTGGAAATTTCAATCCGACTGGAAGAAAGCTGAAGCGTAATAGAAGTCGCGGTCTCCCGAACCAGTTCGCCTCGCACAACGCGACCCGATTTGAGAACGACTTCAACGGCCTCAGTTGTATCGACCAGGCCAGATAACACCCCAAATACGATCAAAAATACTCCCATAATATACCGCCGCATTTTGCCTCCTTGGCGATTGGATTATCGCTTTCTGGTTGCGACTTTGAAAGTAATCATTTCGCGATATTTTGTCCAGTCCCGCAAAACATACCCACAATAAGAAAAAAATAAAAGCCCAACCTTAAAAGGCTGGGCTTTGCGACGGTTCCCTAAATGCGACAATTACTAAACCATGTCTTTCAGTTTTTTGAGAGCTGAAATTCTTACACCCTGCGAAGCGGGCTTAGCTGCAATGGTTATTTTTTCGCCAGTGAAGGGATTGACGCCCTCTCGTTCTGCGCGGGCCGGTTTTTCGACCCTTTTGATTTTGAGCAGACCAGGCAACACAAATTCACCGACAGAACCTGCTGTGATATGGCTTTCAATGGCACCGTCCAACCCATCGAGAACGCTACCTACATCTTTTTTGCTCAGACCGGTACTTTCTGCGATCGCGCTTACAATCTGGGCTTTGCTCCATCGTTTTGTTACAGCTTGCGACATAATTCTCTCCCTTTGTGAAAATGGTTATAATCTCAAACCTAATGCCTCCACGAAGGCAGATAGGTCGAAGGCTATGTCTTAATTATAGTCCAGCATGCTTTAATTTGTCAAGTATAGATTGCCCATTCCCTATTTTTTATATCTTTTTTAGCCTACTCCACCCAAATATCCGGGCGCGTATCCACCCCGTAATTCTCAAATATCGCATCAATAGCACACTTATCGTCTTCGGATAACGCCACCTCCAATGCCCCCATATTCGACACCACCTCCTCGGGTTTACGCACGCCAACCAGTGCGGTGCTGATCACGGGGTTGGACAACACCCACGCCAGCGCGAGGTGATATATAGCTGTACCGCGATCCGCTGCCATCTGTTTTAACGCTTCCACCACCTTCAGATTGCGCGGGAAATTCTCCTCGGTAA
Source organism: Gemmatimonadota bacterium (assembly GCA_009838845.1). Classification (NCBI taxonomy): domain Bacteria; kingdom Pseudomonadati; phylum Gemmatimonadota; species Gemmatimonadota bacterium. The sequence continues at coordinate 30,468 of VXRD01000120.1, forward strand.
ACAAAGGCATATTAAACAACCCACCCTTAGACCGCCAATCTTCTGTCTCAAATGTCGTATTCTCATCAAATGCTCCGGCGAGCAGCCCATGCGCCAGAGAGCCATATCCCATCATCCCAATACCGTGCGTTTCGCAATAGGGAAAAACATCCCTCTCCATGCGCCGATCAAACATGTGATAGCCGTATTGTCCCACATCTACCCGCCGCGTCTTCATGCACGTATCGATCTCTTCCGCCTTGAAATTCGATACACCTCCAAAACGCACCTTACCCTGCTGAATCAAATCTTCCAGCACCTGCATAGGCTCTTCAAAAGGCGTGTGCCGATCGGGCCAATGAATCAAATAAACATCGATATAATCCGTATTCAAAAACTGCAAACTATTCTCTACCGACGCCATAATCCGCTCCCTGCGACTGTCGCGCCCCTTTTCCCGTCCCGAATCCGTATATCCAATACCAACCTTTGTCACCACAATCACATCCTTGCGTCGATTCCCCAGCCCGCGCGCGAGCAGGGCCTCTGATTTTCCCTTTCCATAGCCCTCGGCCGTATCAAAGCAATTAATCCCCAGATCCAGTGCCTTGTGAATACCCGCAATCACTTCGCCTTCATCAAAATAACCATAATTCCCACCGAGTTCCCAGCACCCAAATCCAATCGCCGAAACATCCAAACCGGTCTTCCCAAACGGCCTGTATTCCATATCAAATCTCCAAAAAAATGTTGTTTAATCACCGCCCCATCCATCCACCATCCACCGTCAAAATCGCACCATTGACATAATTGGCCGCATCCGAACACAAAAACACACACGCGCCTTTCAAATCATCCGGCTGTCCCCATCTTCCCTGGGGAATCCGCGTCAAAATTTGCTCGGAACGGACAGAATCATTGCGCAGGGCTTCGGTATTATCCGTTGCAATATACCCCGGCGCAATAGCATTGACATTCACCCCCTTGCTCGCCCACTCATTTGACAGTGCCATCGTCAAAGTCGCAATACCCCCTTTGGCAGCGGCGTAACCCGGAACTGTAATACCCCCCTGAAAACTCAGCAACGACGCTGTAAAAACAATTTTGCCACCTCCGCGCGCGACCATCTCTTTGCCAAACTCGCGTGCGAGAACAAATTGGGCATTCAAATTTACCTCAATGACCTCGTCCCAGTATTCATCGGGATGATCCACCGCGGGTTCCCGCAAAATCGTACCCGCGTTATTCACCAATATATCGACCTGAGCGACATCTGCTTTCACCTGTGCTATAAAAGCCCGCAAAGCATCTCGATCGGAAAAATCACACGCATAAGGGAGAAAACTACGGCCCAATGCCGCGACATCCCTTTCTACTTCACTACCCGACGCCAGCGATGCACTCACCCCCACAATATCGGCACCTGCCTCTGCCAGCCCCTGGGCAAAAGCGCGGCCAATACCGCGCCGACACCCCGTCACCAGTGCAGTCTTACCGCTCAAATCAAACTTATCCAAAATTCCCATAATAACCCCTGTTACGAATCTGCGAATCAACGAATCAACGAACCCCGCCCATCCCCCCAAAACCAGTATGTATTGCCATTCGTCTATTCGTCTATTCGTCTATTCGCGCTTTATCACGCCTGACAATCTAAAAGCACCTTCATCACTTCGCCACCCGCCACCATCTGTTCAAACCCTTTTGCCGCATCATCCAGTGGCAGCGTATCCGTAATCAGTGCTTTTACATCAACCGCGCCAGATGCCGCCAATCGAATTGCCCGCTCAAAATCTATGGGTTCGTACACGCGACACCCCACCAGATGCAATTCCCGCCAAAAAAATCGCTGCAAATCCACAGGCGGCGGTTCAGCGTGTACTCCAACCAGCACAATGGTTCCGCGAACCCGGGCCAACTCGGTCATAATCTTTGCGCCGGGCGCACTGCCGCTAACTTCAAACACGAGATCTGCCCCCGCGCCCCCGGTCCAATCTTCTGTATATGCGAGAAGATCTATTTCCAATGGATTCACAACCTCAAAGCCCAATGCCCTCGCCTTTGCCAAACGAAAGGGATTCACTTCGGAAATCACCACCTCGGCCCCATCCAATCGCGCCGCCATTGCAATTAGTATCCCAATCGGACCGCCGCCAATCACAACCGCGCGATCACCCAATTCCACTTTTGCACGCCGAACATCGTGGACAGCGACCGCAAGCGGTTCAATAAGTGCGCCAGCATCGTCGTCCAGTGCATCGGGTACGCGGTGCAGGCGATCGAGAGGTGCATTCCAAAAAGCCTGAAATGCCCCCGCAGAGTCAATACCCAAAAAATCCAGATTCTGACAAATATGTCGATGACCCCGTCGGCAAGCCGCACACGCGCCACATGCCACTGTGGGTTCAACCACCACGCGATCCCCTACTTTGAACTCGGCATCTTTCGGAACACCTACAATTTCGCCGCACATTTCGTGTCCCATCACCAGAGGAATTTGCACCCGCTGATCCATGTGCCCCTGATAAACATGCAAATCCGTGCCGCACAAACCCGCCCGTGCCACCTTGATGAGCACCTCATCATCACCCGGTTTGGGTTCCGCAATATCGCGCAATTCAACCCGCTCGGGTCCCAGATAAACAGACGCCTTCATCTCACCTCCGCAATAACCCTTGAAATTCAGGGCTTTGTAATGTATAATTCATAAATCGCCACCTGCAAGAGCCGATCGGAAAATCAAAACCGGTCGGCATTTATGATACTGCACAGAACCCAAAGAGTCAACTTAAAGCATCCAGGATTTTTTCATTCTACATGTCTATCCTCCACACCTACATAACCCTCGACCTCGAAACCACGGGTCTGAACCCGAAAGAAGCCGAAATAATCGAAATCGGTGCTTTCAAAGTCAAAGATGGCGAAATAGTCGATCGCTTTCAAACTTATGTGCGCCCCCAAATGGGTGTACCCGAAGAAACAACGCGCCTGACGGGCATAGCATTCAAAGACGTGAGAAACGCACCCCGCATCAACGCGGCAATCGAAAACTTTATGACCTTTGCCGGCGACCAGCCCCTCATCGTACACCAGGGTCGATTTGAAACCCGCTTTTTATCTGACGCCTCTGGCCTGCCCTTTGGCAACAACATACACAGCGTGCGCGACCTCGCGCGGATTGCCCTGCCCAATTTATCCGACCATCGGGCGAATACGCTCGCGGACTATTTTGAAGTCAAATCCCGCTCAGCACACAAAGCACTTTGCGACGCCGAGCAACTCGCAGGCATATACCCGGGTGTCGTCGGGGTCTTGCGCGAAACCTCATTGGAAAACAAACGAAACATCCTGCGGCTATTGCAAGGCACAAATAGCCCCTTGCTCAACATCTTTGTCGATCTGGGCAACGAAGCGATCAAAAACGAATTTATGAACCGCATTCGCGGTGGCGGGGCAGATGGCCTCCCACTATCCAACGTGGGCGGCGAAGAACCCCGAACTGAAACAGAGGACCACGCGCCTCTCGACACCGACATGCTCTGCACCCTGTTTGAATCCGGCGGCACATTTGACCAACAAACCGAAGGATATGAAGTTCGCACCGAACAAATTGAGATGGTACGCGCCATTGCCGATGCCTTCAACAACAACCATCTCCTCGTCGCCGAAGCGGGCACAGGCGTGGGCAAATCCATGGCCTATCTCACCCCGGCCATTCACCACGCCGCACAAAATGGCCGCCGCGTCATTGTTTCCACCAATACCAAAAATCTTCAGGAACAATTATTCTTCAAAGACCTGCCCCACCTCGAACGCACCCTGAATGTACCCTTCAGCTATGTCCTGCTCAAAGGTCGCAGCAACTATATATGCCGCAATCGGTGGCATGCCGCACTCGCCAATACCGAAACCTTCTTTACCGAAGACGAGCGCGAAGGCGCTTTATCCCTCGTTATATGGGCAGAACAAACGCAAACCGGTGACATTTCGGAAAACAACGGCTTTGATATGCGTCGCTATGCCAGTCTGTGGTCAAAAGTGTGTTCCGACTCGGGGTATTGCCGCTCGCAAAAGTGCCGCACCAACGGGCAGTGCTTTGCCAATGCCGTGCGCCGCTCTGCCCAAAAAGCACATATCGTAGTTATCAATCACTCCCTGCTCTTTTCCGACATCGTCTCGGAAAATGCCGTGCTGGGCGAATACGAAGACCTCATCCTGGACGAAGCCCACAACATCGAAAAAATTGCCGCACAATATTTGGGGTGCGAACTCAATATATGGCAAATCAAAAATTTTTCCGATCAACTGCGCAGTCCGGGTTTTCAGAGCACCGGCACCCTGCCCGCATTGCGCCACTGGATCGGTGTAGCCGATCTCAAAGACAATATCTTCGCCACCTTTGACAAAGGCATTGGGCGGGCCGTAAACGCCGCCGAAGACATCTATCTCAAAGCGCAGACCTTTTTTCAAGACCTCACGGAATTTTTGTACGGAAAACAGAGCAGCCGCAAATTTTACTACACGCCAAAAGTGCGCTATCGCCCGGGTGAAAATACATTTGAGGCGGTTGGTGAAAGTCTTGGGGACTTCGCAAAAGCGGGTGCAGAACTCAATAACAGCTTAAAAAATCTGTGTGATTGGCTCAAAGACTTGCCCGACGACACCTTTCCCAATCAAGACGAACTCGTCAACGAACTCGACGGACGCGCACAGGAATGCAGCGACCTCCTCGCAGCCCTCAACCACTTGACCCATCCCGAAGATGAACAATGCGTTTACTGGGTTGAATTGCCAACCCGAGAAAACAGCAGTGACACGCGCCTGTTCTCCGCGCCCCTGCACGTCGCCGAAGTATTGCGCGACGCGCTCTACGACAAAATGCGCACCATCGTCTTCACATCGGCCACTCTGGGCATTCGCGGCAAACTCATCTACTTTCTTCAACGCATGGGGCTCGACACCATGCCCGATGAGCGCGTACAAACGCGTTGTCTGGGGTCGCCCTTTGACTACAATTTACAAGCCCTCGTCTGCGTACCGCAATTTATGCCATCACCCAAATCCCCTCATTTTCAACAGGCTGTTGACGATTTGCTGCGCCATCTGGCACGCAAAATCGGACGGGGCACGCTGGCATTATTTACGTCCTACAGCATGCTCAACCAGTCTTATGATGCACTCAAAAACGATCTATCGTCCGATGGTATCTTACTCCTGGGACAGGGAATAGACGGTGCGCGCGGCAGCATTACCGACCGCTTTAAGACCCACCGCCGCGCAATGCTGCTTGGAACCGACAGTTTCTGGGAAGGGGTAGATATCCCCGGCGAAGCCCTCGAAATCCTGGGCATTATTCGCCTGCCTTTTGCCGTCCCATCTGAACCCCTCGTTGCGGCGCACATGGAAGAACTCGAAAAACAGGGCAAAAATCCATTTTTACACTATTCGGTCCCCGAAGCCATTCTCAAATTTCGCCAGGGTTTTGGCCGCCTGATACGCAACAAATCCGACAAAGGTATTGTCATCGTCTTTGACAGTCGGGTTTTATCCACCTTTTATGGGCGAGCTTTTCTCGAAGCATTGCCAGTTCAACATCGGGCGTTTCGAGCACCAGACCATTTATTACAAGCCATCAAAAGCTGGTTCGACAAAGCGAGCGCGTCGTGAATACCAAACACCTGATTTCCATACGCGAGCCTCTGCGGAAATTGCTGGTACAAATTCCCCAGCGCAATCATCCGCTCGTCGGGCATGCCTACCACTTTGCCAATGCCAGCCACGAAGGCCAGGACCGCGATGCCGGGCAACCGTATATCACCCATCCCATTGGCGTGGCACTCATCCTGGCTTCTGAATTGGGCTTTGCGAGCGACGCGGAAATGATGGCAGCGGCACTATTGCACGACGCCGTTGAAGACTCTGCCCTGACCCTTAACGACATTGAACCCACCTTTGGCAAAAACATTGCCACCCTCGTCAGCGGCGTTACAAAAGTAGAAGGATCAAAAGCCGGTCGCACGGCGCGGCGCATTGCCACCTTGCAACATCTGTTCACCCATGCCAGAAGAGACCCGCGCGTACTCATTCTCAAATTAGCTGACCGCATGTACAACATGCGTAGCCTCGACGGTATTTCAGAAATCGACAGGCGACAACGCATTGCGCGAGAAACCATTGATATATATGCGCCCCTATCGCACCTATTGGGCATGGCCCGCATTCGTCGCGAACTCGAAGACCGCAGTCTTTGCTGCCTTGAACCGCGAATCGCGAATCAGATACAGACTACATTTAGAACAGAACAGACCGGGCACCTCGCAAAATTCCAGGACATAATTCGCAACTTGCTCAACGCCAACGGCGTGCGGACAAGTGTGCGCGTACAACAGAAAAGTTTGGGTAGCATCTACCGCAAAATGCAACATCGTCCCCTCAATCAAATTCAGGATCGCTACGCAGTCGAAGTCATTGTCTCGCGTCGTCGTCTGTGTTATTTGGCTTTGGGCATTTTGCACGAGCACTTCCTGCCCGTTATGGAGCGTTTCAAAGACTTTATAGCCCTGCCCAAACGCAATGGTTATCAAGCCCTGCATACCTGTGTCCACCACAGGGATCAACGCTACGAACTCCACATTCAAACCCCTGCAATGCATCGTCTGGGCGAATTTGGAATAGCCGCATTGCGCGGAGACGCGCAGCATGAAGAACGGCGCACGCGCTGGTTGCACGATTTTGTCGATTGGTACGACCGCGCCGATGCCTCCCATCACCTGATGACGGAACTCAAACGCATTCTCTTTACCCGAGAAATTGTCGCCCTCACACCCAGAGGTGATCCCTTTATATTGCCCGAAGATGCAACCGTCGTCGATTTTGCCTTTGCCGTGCATACCGACCTCGGCTTACAATGCAAAGGAGGCCGTATCAACGGCGCGCGGGCTTATCCGTTCTCCAAACTCGCCTGGGGCGACACCGTTGAAATTGACACCGATCCAAACCAACATCCCAAAAAGAGCTGGATCAGTCGCGTAAAAACCTACCGCGCCCGCCGTCACATCCAGCACTATCTCAATAGTCAAACATAAGCCAGCAGTCGGCTTTAATTGGACTATGATAGATGAACCTCACACTTCATACTTCACACTTCATACTTCTCATGCCTCGCTTTCTCTTATTTTTTGCCATTATCCTGATTTTTGCGTGTTCGGGAACCAATCCCGTTCTCGAAAGTCAAAAGACAAAGGTCTCACAAGCCCAAAAGACGCTGCGTGAAGAACGCATCCGCCTGCAAACCCTGCGCGACAGCCTGAAAAGCGAAATTCATCGCAATATCGCCCTGGGCATTCCAGAAGAACAGGCAGAAAAAATAGAACACGCCCGTATCAAAATTCAGGAAACCATTGTCGTGGTATCGGAAAAAAATCTGGCAGCGCAACGCGCTCTACTCGACTCGCTCACAAAATATTCTCCCTGAAGCTTTAGTATTTACAAATTGTTTACAAATATTAACTTGCCCTAATAGCGCAAATTTATCATATTGACCATATATATCTGCGCTTAATCAGCATCCCGAAAATTTCCATCAAGAGGAGGAGCATCCGTGTCCAATCGCGAACATTTTCCCGTTGCGCCCAAACTTGCGTATGCATCCACGGGACTCGAACCGTATATCCCCTCGGCAGAACAGCCCTGGGATGAGCACCGGGCGGCACACCTCTTGCGGCGCACCCTAATTGGCCCAACGCCAAAAGAAATTGCAGAAGCCGTGCAAAGCACGCCAGAAGCCATTGTAGATCGCCTTCTGGAAATGCCTTTTTTGCCACCAAATCCACCCGCTCAGTGGGTTTATCAGGATCCATTTCAAAAACCCAACCAAGATCAGCGCAAAATCGAGCGCGCGCGCGTTGACGAGACCCGCGTCTGGTGGATGGAACTCATCGTCAACCAGGAGTTCTCAATTCAAGAGCGCATGGTGCTCTTCTGGCACGATCACTTTGCCACCCAGGCCAAAGATGTCAGACGCCCGCAGTGGATGTATCTCCAGAATTTCCTGTTCCGCAAACACGCCGTCGGCAACTTCAAAACAATCGTCGAGGGCGTCACGCGCGATCCGGCCATGATCTACTACCTCGACAGCAACTCCAACAGAGTGGGTAGGCCGAATGAAAATTACGCCCGAGAACTCATGGAATTGTTCACCATGGGCGAGGGCAGCACCTACACTGAACAAGACATCGGAGAAGCGGCTCGCGCGCTCACAGGTTGGATAGTCGTGGGCAGGCAACCCACTTTTAGAGAGAACCGATTCGACAAAGGCCAGAAGACATTCCTGGGGCAAACCGGTAACTTCAATGAGCAAGACATTATCGACATCATCTTCCAGCAAGAAATCACAGCTGAATTTATATGCGGCAAACTCTATCGCGAATTTGTCTATGAACATCCAGACAAAAACGTCGTGTCGGAACTCGCGCAAATCATGCGCGACAACAACTACGAAATCAAACCGGTTTTGAAGACATTGCTCTTAAGCCAGCACTTCTTCGATCCAGCCATCATCGGCTCCAAAATCAAAAGCCCCGTCGAACTCGTCGCCGGCACAGCGCGCAGTCTCGGTTTCAAAGCTGGCAAAGGCAGGAGCATCAGTTCCGAGTACCTCGTTTACCTCGCTCAGGTACTCGGTCAAAAACTGCTCGATCCCCCCAATGTGGCCGGATGGCCGGGATATCGGTTATGGATCAGCACGTCAACACTGCCCGAACGCCACAAAATGACCGACGAAATGGTCGATGCCAAACCGCGCAATCCCAACCGTTACACCATCATCAACCCGGATACTGTGGGATTCGTCAAGGCATTTCCCGAACCCTACGACGCGGAAAAACTCGTTCGCGACATGGGAGAATGTCTGACTGCCTTTCCAGTTGACGAATATCGCCACGGAATGTTTTTGGAAACGCTGCTCGAAGGCGCTGATGTCTATGACTGGAATCCCGACGCGATTGCAGCCCCCCGACGCATCAAGAATATTCTCAAACTCATCTTTGAATTGCCCGACTATCAACTGAATTAGACTTGAGGCCTGCCTGTTAGCCTCCAGAAGGAGCTCGTTATGAACAGACGCGACTTTATGAAAAATGCGACCCGAGGTGGTGCCGGGTTTGCACTCGGCGGTTTTATGACGCGGGCTTATGGGCGCGCCGAAGCTGTTGGTCCACTGGCCGCATCAGCCCTCAGCGAGACCGACCGCGTGCTCGTCATCATTCGCCTCAATGGCGGTAACGACGGCCTCAACACCCTGGTCAATTTTGAAAACGATGCCTATTATCAGGCGCGTCCCAAAATCCACATCACAAAACAAGAAGCCCTCAGACTCACCCCAACACAGGGTCTGCATCCCCAACTCACCGGATTCAAAGAACTCTATGACGAAGGTCAAATGATGATCATGCAGGGGGTGGGCTATCCCAATCCCAACCGGTCGCACTTCCGCTCAACCGACATCTGGTTGACCGCATCGAATTCCAATGAATTTTTGAACAACGGTTGGCTGGGGCGCTATTTTGAATCCCAGACTCCGGGCTTCCCAGACACCCTGCCAGAACATCCTCTTGCCGTTGACATCGGTCCCGTGCTTTCCCTCGCCTTATTGGGCAAAAACGGTGCCATGGGCATTGCCCTGCGCAACCCCAGGCAATTTGTCAATCTCGTGGAACGGGGCAACAAAATTATCGAAGACGGTAAAATCCCCACACCGGCAGGATATGAACTCGACTTTATCCGCCGCATCAACTTTGAATCCCTGCAATATTCCTCACAAGTCAGAGATGCTGCAGATAAAGGCGCAAACAGGGTTGAATATCCCACCGGGAATTCGCTCGCCACCCAGCTCAGTCTGGTCGCGCGGTTGATCGCAGGCGGCTTGAAATCCAAAGTGTATCTGGTCTCACAGGGCGGATACGACACACACTCCAATCAGCTCAACCGCCACAACACCCTGATGAGATATCTCAACGAAGCAGTCACGTCTTTTGTTCAGGACCTGCGGCAACACCAGTTACAAGACCGCGTGCTCGGCATGAGCATTTCGGAATTTGGTCGTCGAACAAAAGAAAACGGCAGCGCAGGCACCGATCACGGCACATCAGCGCCCATGTTCTTCTTTGGCCCATCGGTTCAGGCGGGCATTGCAGGTCCGCAACCCAACTTTGGGCAGGTTGACAGGCGCGGTGACTTTTACTACGATCACGATTTCCGCCATGTCTATGCCTCGGTGCTCAACCAGTGGTTTGACGTATCACAAGATGTTGTCTCAAGCATATTTTCATCCAATACGTCTCACATCCCCATTCTCAGACCGCCACCCCTCGATCTCGCCAAAGTTGACTTTAATGCCGACGGCAAACTCGACTTTAACGACTTTCTCGAATTTACCCAGGCTTTCGGCACCAACGAAGCCAAATACGACTTAGACGGCGATGGCAACGTTGGATTTGGCGATTTCCTGAAATTTGTCAATGCCTACCGAAACCGTTAAGCACTCAGCATCGTCTGAAACATAAAAAGCCCCGGTCACACACCGGGGCTTTACTCATGGGCAATAGAGACGAGGCAAACCCATGCAAAAACCCAAACCCGAAATCACAATTTCCAATCGCTATCTCTACTTCTACGCCAGTCTGGTCAAACGCATCTACGGTCTGATCATCCGAAATGAACACAAAAACCAACCCAACGAGCGCTACACGGGCCGTCTGGATGAAGATGGAATACCGATTTCCCAGGATGCGTCCCATACAAAAGGTAGGTTACCCGGCATACCTGTCCAGGATGAAATTATCCTGTTTCGCTTTCGAAAACGCCTGCTCATAGGAACATGCCAGGCTGTTTTGCCCCGCAAAATTTCCGAAATCACAGTTTTATCAGAAGATGGTCGGCGCCTCCGCTTTCGCCACACCAACCTCGTTTATCTCACCGGCACCTCATCGTGCGATGTACCACTCAAAACTTATGCAACGGCCGTCCGCGCTTTGAGCCGGGAAATAGACCTTGAAGCCGTCTGGGAAATCGCCGTTGAATCTGCAACCCCGCTTCCGCTTTCAGAAATCGCCGACCTCTTCTACAACACAGAAATCGATGCGACACAATGGATTGCCCTCTATCTTCACCTGCACCATGCCTCTCCTTATTTTCAGCCTCAATCTTCCAACTCGTATTCGCCCTATACGGCTGGTCAAGTACATGTCCTCCACCAACGCGACAAACTTAGAAAAGATCGGGATGAAGAACGCGAAGAATTTATCCACGCCATGGCGAATCCCGACGAATCCATTGCAGAACACACGCTGACTCCACGCCAGCAAACCTATCTGGAACAGATTCGACAATACGCATTGTGGGGCAGCGAATCCCAACACGCAACTCACGCTCAGGCATTGATCTCCGAAATTTGCAAAATCAAAAAAAACCGCCAAAAATCCGCAGTCGAATTACTCATCAAAAAAAAGGTCTGGAAACGCGATCAAAACCTCGACTTGCTCCGCGCCGAAGTTCCAACTGCATTTTCAGACCTCGCCATCCGCCAGGCAGAAACACTCGCGCCCACTTGTGGCACCCGAAAAAAACAACCCGTCTTTGTAATACACCCGCCCGATCACCCAAACATTGCCCTCTCATACCGCCGCAGGCTCTTTGGAGGCGCAGAGTTTGGCGTACACATTCCAGATATCGGCGCACTCATCCCCAAAAATTCGCACATCGACCGCGACGCTGCCGAGCGCATGGCGCACATACCCTTTCCCGATCAACCCGTTCCCATGCTACCCACGCGCTTTTCACACGACCTGGGCCAATTTCAGAGCGACAAAGCGCATCCAGCACTCAGCATCTTCTGGCGCGTGAATCGCAATAACCGCATCAAAGATTTTTGCATCGCGCAAACGGCCGCAATCAACAAAGCGGACCTTTCACCTGAAAACATCGACCATGCACTGAACGACCCTGCTCACCCGCAGCATCGCGCCATACGGTTCTTCTCGCAATTATCCGCACGCCTCCTCAAAAAAAGGCAAACAGACATTCACGACCTCGAAGAACAATCACCTCCCAACCACGCGCGTCACATTGCCGATGAATTATCTCTGCTCGCTGGCATAGCCGTTGGTCGGTGGTGCGAAAATAAAGGGATCCCCGCAATTTACGAAACACGCGATCCCATTGAAAATACCGAGTCCATCGTACAAATCTCTCACCCTATCGTGCGCCACCACGAACTTCACCGCCAGACCCCGAACACCGGCCTCAGTACAACACCAGAAACACATCACGGCTATGGCATATCGCATTATTGTCCCATCACCCAACCCACCGCCCGATACACAGACCTGGTGATGCAACGCCAGATCAATCACTATCTTAAAACCGAGCAATCCCTCTACACGGTTGACGACCTCAACACCCTGCGCTACCGCATGTGGGAAACGCTGGCCCTCATCGACGACCTGGTTCACCGCCGTACCCGCGATTTGATATTACAAAAGTGGGAAAATCAAATTGGCCGGGAATTTCGCGCCGTAGTTCTCCACCTCAAAATGCGCGGCGTCCTCGTCGAACTCCTCGGCCACCCCTTCAAAACAGTCATCTATCCGGGTTATCCCGTAGAAGTCGGCGACGAAATTGACCTGCGCCTGACGGGTATTGATCGCTGGAAAGGCTGGGCACACTTCACGGAAAAAACCTACCAGCAATCAGCAGTAGGCTTTTAGCCCCCTTCCCATGCCGGATACAAATCGTGCTCAATGCCCAATAAACTCAAAATTCGGCCAACCACGAAATCCGCCAAATCATCAAACGTCTCCGGTTTTTGATAAAATGCTGGCATCGCCGGCACCACAACAGCACCCGCTTCGGCCACCGCCACCATATTGCGCAATTGAATCAAATTCATCGGCGTCTCCCGCGGCACAACGATGAGCGTCCGGCGCTCTTTCAACGCGACATCAGCGGCGCGCTCAATCAAATTACGCGATAACCCATGTGCTATACTCGCCAGTGTTTTCATCGAACACGGCACCACTACCATGCCATCTGATTGCGCCGAACCACTTGCCAGCGTTGCAGCGAGATTCTTAAGTGGATGCAGTGCCATATTATCCACCGAAACACCGTAAAGTTCCCGAATGAACCCGCCAAAATTTTGCTGTTTTCCCTCAAACCCCGCCTCGTCTCGCAGCAGCATCCAGCCAAATTCGGATATCACCACATCTACCGCAACCTCGCGCATCAGCAATGCGCGCAATGTGCGCAGCGCATATATGGCCCCACTTGCCCCGGTAATTGCAACCGTAATTCGTTTCATAGCAAACAGAATCCCAGATACAGCGGAATGATTACAACAACAAATCGACCAGCGTTCCCGCAAAATACACCACACTAACCACACCATTCATCGTCAAAGACGCCATGCCCGCTTTTGACAAATCCCGGTGTCTCACCAGATAATGCTCGTAAATCAGCAAACCGCCCACGCACGCCACGCCAACCACATAAAACATCCCCAGTTCAAACACCTGCCCCACGCACACCATCAAACCAAAAGCAATCACATGAAATATTCGCGCAATCCACAACGCGGGACCAATCCCAAATTTCTGCGGAATCGAATACACACCAAACCGTTGATCAAACTCGGCATCCTGACAGGCATAAATCACGTCAAACCCCGCGACCCACATCAACACCGCACCACCGAGCAGTAAAATCTTTGCATCCAATTGTCCCGTCACCGCAATCCACGCTCCCACTGGCGCAAGAGCCAACGCCAAACCGAGAAAAAGCTGCGTCGTCCACGTAAAACGCTTTGTATAAGAATAAAAAAACACAATGCCCAATGCCACGGGTGACAGCATCAAACACAGTGGATTTAACTTATAAGCCGCAAAAACGAGCAACGCAGAAAAAACGCACACAAACACCTTCACAGCACCCGCAGAAATAACCCCCCGCGGCAACTCGCGATTGGCCGTGCGCGGATTGGCCGCATCCATCTTCCGATCCACGAGCCGATTAAAACCCATGGCAGCACTTCTCGCACCCACCATCGCCACCACAATCCAGAACACCTGTTCGGACGAAATCCCGTATCCAGCCGCCGCCAATGCCGCGCCCGAAAGCGCGAATGGCAAGGCAAAAATACTGTGGCCGAATTTAATCATCCGACCATAAGTAACAATACCCTCAATCATTACCGTCTTACCTTTGCCGGATAAACTTTTGCAACCGGCCATCTGTCTGCACTTCCCCCACGTACAAATCGCCGTGTGAATCCAGCCAGATACCGTGTGGGCACTTCTTGAACTCACCCGGAATATCGCTTTCAACCCCGCGCCCCCACTCGGACAATTTCTCGCCATCAACCGTCCAGATACTCACCCGCTGATCCAACTCCGCGATATAAACAACCTCGTCATCAATATAAACCGTATCGGGCTGGTGCAAACCCGTCCACTCGCCCTGAAAATTGCCCTCAGTATCGAAAAATTGAATGCGATTATTGCTCCGATCTGCCACCCACAAACGGTCATCTTTATCGACCCGCACAGAATGCACCAGATCAAATTGCCCCGGACCAGTACCCGGTTCCCCCCAGGACTTGATCAACTCGCCATCGGGAGTAAACTTATGCATTCTCGCATTGCCATACCCATCGGACACGTACATAAACCCCTGAGAATCAAACGCCACATCGGTCGGCAACCGAAACGGCTCGCCCTCATCGCCTTCCCGATCCGGCGTCCCCACCGTCATCAACAACTCGCCATCACAACTAAACTTCCGCAAACAATGCGTGTTGCGCTCCACGCAATAGACGTGATCCTCCGCATCGATATAAATGCCATGCGCATCTTTTAACACATCTTCGCCCCACGAAGACAAAAAATTGCCCTCGCGATCAAAAACCACCATCGGGTGCTCGCTGCGACTGTACACATAAACGCGATCCTGCGAATCGACGGCCACCGCCGGTACCCATCCAAACGACCAGCCTTCGGGTAGTGACCACCAATTTTCCTGCACCTTATAGACATAATCACCTTGTCCGAATGTCATCCTATCCTCCTTGTAAAAAAGCTAAAAAAATCTCACGCCATTGCAATATACACCACAATTTAAGAGTACAAAGAAAAAAAGCTCTGGAAATCCAGAGCTTTTTTTCGGGAAATTATCGCATATCACGCTGTTCTTCCGAAAACACTGGTAAACAAAATAAAATCGCCGAAATTGACCTGACCATCCCCA
The DNA here is from genome assembly GCA_009838845.1 of Gemmatimonadota bacterium. NCBI lineage: Bacteria > Pseudomonadati > Gemmatimonadota > Gemmatimonadota bacterium. The sequence goes on from VXRD01000120.1 coordinate 45,744, forward strand.
TTTAAATCAAAACGCGCATCGGGACTCTCAGCACTAAAAGCGGCGACAAACAGGAGAAAATCGCCAAAGTCGATCTTGCCACTGCCATCGAAATCCGCTTTACCGGCTATCTCCTTCAAAGGCAGAAACACAGCTGGCTGAGAACGCAACGCCATACCGCGCGGCATATTCTCAAAACTCAGCGTTCTCAAAATCTGAAACGACTCCGCATCAAAAATAACCAACTCATTCGAATTCTGGTTCGCCACATACACCTGCGACCCATCGCGCGACACAAACAAAGAGCGCGTCTCTTCACCTTCGGGCAAAACCTTTACAGTATTCACAATGCGATTTTGCGCCACATCGACGACGATTAATTGGGCATTCAAGCGGTCTGTCGCATACAACCGGGAACCATCTGGCGATAAAGCGAGGCGAAATATCCCACCATCCATACGAATCGTTGTCACCACAGACTCCGCATCGGTATCAATCACTGCAACACCACCACCGCCATCGTCACCAAAGTCCCCACCCGACACATACAACCGCTTCCCATCCGCAGATATAACCAGTGATCGGGGTTCCTCAATCACATCAATGCGACCAATAGTCGCCCTGCGTGCGGTATCGATAACCAATACCTGATTGCCATTGATATCTGTAACATAAAGCCGCTTCCCATCCGGGTGAATCGCCACGCCATAAGGACCGCGATCTCCGCCAATCGGCACCCGAATGCGAGAACGCACAGTCAAACTCGCCACATCTATAACCGAAATACTCCTGGACTCTGAATTGGTGACATAGAGCAACTGCCCATCCGCGCTCAAAGCGAGATCCAAAGGCGCAGTATCAACCTCAATATTCGCCGCCACCTGATGCGTAGCGGTCTCGATAACCGTGACCCGATTCTCAGATGTACCGACAGATCCCCCCGTATTGGCGACAAACAAATAGCGCTGATCCGGCGTCATCAAAACGCTCAAAGGCACCACGCCAGTGGGAATGTGCGCCACCTCTTCACCCGTACCCATATCGATAACAGCCACCACATCGGCATCTCGCAATGCAACAAAAAGTACAGGCGATCCAGACAATGATATCACATCGAATTGCAGCCTGGGCAAATCAGATGCTGGCGAAGGCGTCTCATTGCCATCGTCATCGCGCGCAATCACCCGATATTCAACCCTCGACCCCACACTTTGTCCGTCGAGTTCAGCGGCAAAAATATCATTACCCGTAGGGATCATTGGCAGCACCTGCTCGCCCCCACCATTGATCCGATAACGCAGCTCCACAGTCGCCACCCCTGTATTATCGGTCACCCTTGCCGAAAAGCGATAAGGACCATTGGGATCGGGCGTATTGGCTGGAAAAATAGTCTCCCGAATAAAGGGTGCGCCCGGCGCAGAAGGCCCAATCGCAAAATCGACATTTTCTATAACGCGGTCAATCTCAACGCGTATGATCTGGGCATTATCCTGCACAAACGCATTCTTGTAATACTCTCTGTCTAATCTTTCCTCATATAACGTCTGAAAAATACCGCCAAAATTATCAGCAGAAATTGCGCCATGGTGTTGCTCAATCGCAATGTGATAATCGCCCGGGGGCAACCCGAGAATTTCATAACGACCATCGCCATTGGGCCCCTTTTGCTCACCGGCCGTCCCCGACAGAACACTCGCGACAAACACATCTGTTCCCGCCTGATAAGCCACCACATGCACGCCAAATGCGGGCCCATCTGCACTCAAGACCTGCCCACGCACACCACCGGTTAGTCCTTCCACAGGGTATATCGCCGTTATCCCGGCGCGGTCATCGACTTCCAGAGAACGCTCCGCGCGCGGTGCCGAACCCGAAGTATAGGGAAACATTGTCGCGCGCAATTCGGGTTCACCCACCCAGGGGCTGTGATCCAGCCCCAACAAATGACCGATTTCATGCGTCATCACAGCTTGAAGATCTGTCATATTCTCAGGCGTAGTATTCTCCTCAATCGAAAACTGATGATCCCGCCCATTAAAAATAATATCCGTATCCGTAATAAGACCGTCGTCGTTATTGATAACCCGTGCAACTGCAATGACCCCCGTACCCTCGGGTGCGCCTATAATCTCTCCCGTCGCATCGTAAATGATCACATTGCGATTGTCATTACCCGACGCTTCAAGCTGTGCTGTCCCTTCATATTCAAACGTAATAAATGCCGATGGCACCGCACCCCAGTCGTTAAACCCCTGCTGTGCGATCCGCACCACCTCAGTCTCGGGAAAGGGAAAACTCCCGGCATTGACCACAAAGGGAATACCAGCCCCGGCCCGAGAAGGCGACCAGCGAAGCGTCACAATACGCCCACGCGAATTTTGTTCTGTTAAAATCACATACCCTTCCGCACCAACCCACAGAGCGAGCAGAAGGCCGACAACACATATTTTTTTCACAATATCAATCCTCATGTTTAAGTACCGGTTCCGATCCCGTCGCATCCACCATCCACACCTCAGCGTTGCCATCTCGATCAAAATCCGCTTCTGCATACGCCTTGAAACCATCCTCCGAAACAATCACCCGATAGCGAAACCGTCCGGGCGCATTATTGAGTTGTAAAACACCACCGTTATTTTTTTCATCAACAGGCAAATAAGTGCCATATTCGGCGAGATATGCGTGTTGTAGAGCCGCAATGCGTTGCAACATAATGCGAGCGCGTTCTCGTTCTGCGTCTTCGGGCGTGCGATATGTAAACTGATAAAACAACACCACGCACAGCATCACCAACAGCCCAATCACAATACCCACTTGATGCAACTGATCTCGAGATTTCGAAAAGAACATCACGGACTCTCCTCACTGGTCGGCAACATCCACCAGATTTTGGATTCCAACTTCTCGACCTCCGTCTCCCATCGCGCCCGTACCTCCACCGTATCAGCCCGCGCGATCAAAGGCTCTGCAGGCAAAAACGGATGAACCTGGCCAGACATCCACTGACCATTGCGATCGCGATCTAAAAATCCAGAAATACGATACGTCCCCGGAAGCAAATTCGTCAAACTAAACGTCGTATCCCGCAAAACCTGTTCCCGGAAAAAATCATGCGTCAACCCCTCCACCCATACCACAACATTAGAAGAAGACGTCGTCCCGGAAACGCGCCCCAGAGCCGCGGTGTCCATCACAGAAAAAACAAACGAAATCGGTTCAGAAAGAACATTGCCCCCAATATCCAATAGCCTCTCGCGATTTCCAATAAGTCGAAACGTCTCGCCACTCGTCCAAAGACTATCCGGTAAAAACACGAGATGATTGGACGCAACCCATTCAAAATGCCCCTGCGGAACAACCGTCGAATCCGACGCTATCCAGAAGTCGGACACACCATCTACACGCATCGCATCGGAAAATAACATGCGAATCACAGCCGTTGGCAAAACATTCTCGGCATTCTCCGATGGCGCGCGTGCCAGCACCTCTGGCGCGCGTCGATCGCGCGTACCATCGCCTCGCACCATTACATCTGTGGTATCGCGATTCCCCCACCGATCTACGACATCAACCCGAGCAGTGTATTCCACGCCCTGCGTTTGCAGTTCAGTAATCAACCCCACCCCGCTCGAGTCAACGGGATCTTGATATATCTCCAACACCGATAGCCCAGATATTTCAACGCCCAAAACGCGCACAGGTTCATCAAAACGCATCAAAACATGCTGTTGATCGGGAGTGCGGGCAGCAACGAGCGCGGGTGCTGACGTATCGCGCACCGCGAGTTTGAGATCACCCAGGCGAACGCGCCCCTCATCGAAAAGCGCCACATCGCCTGGCGGAAGTGCCAACAAATCGCCAGATGAATACGCGCGATCATTATTCTGATCGTCAAAAGCAAATATCCGATAATTCCCAGAACCCAAACGCGGCAATACAAAATGGCCCGTTTCATCGGGCTGCGTCACATAAGTGGGGCGATCGCTTCCCGGATCGGGTGCCGTCACCACAGACAGATCATAAGCCCAAACAAAAACCTGTCCCCTCTCCTCTTTAGACTTCAACACCCGTCCATTGAGTTCCCCGCGATTTAAGCGATCCCCCGTCGCAAATCCAAAACTATAAGAAGCCCGCATGCGGTTGCGCCACTCATCCGCGCTCTCCTGCCCCACCGTAACCAGATATGTTCGGTCGGCTTGCAATCCATCGGGCAATCGAACTTCCAGCACATCCCCACGCCACTTGAAATCGAATTCCTCAGCCCCCTGTGGCGAAATAAATAATGCCCGCTCGACCGACCTGCGATCCATCGCCTCAGAAAAGCGAATGCGAATCGGCGTATCCAACCCGACTCGCACAGAATCATCTGCGGGCACTGTATCGATCACCCTCGGCGGCGTTTTATCGAGCGGTCCTCCCGGCGGAGGCATCTGCCGCGCACAGGCAAAGAAAATTAAAAAGAAAAAAAGGTAAAACGTGAGATGCAACCACAGATAAACACCGATAAACACCGATAAAAAGTAAGATATAAGACGCGAGACGCGAGCACAGGCATGTCTAATTGGATTTGGCTGCGTCATAGTTGTCATAAATACTCATTTCCGGGCTTTCCCAGTCTTCGGCAAAAGTCGCCAGGCGTTCACGCAAATCTGCTGCCTGTGCTTTGTCAATACCTCGTTTTTGTAAATCAATAGAATGTGTTGGCAGAAACGTTACAATAACGGGTGTATCTTCACACACATCGCGGGGTGTTTCCGAGAGTTCAATTTTACCACCGCGATACATTCCTTCAATTGTTGTGAGCATGGGGATCACTCCTTCTGTAATCTATTGTCTGTCCTGTGTTCATTCCTAATTCCCAATTACCAGTATTTCTTCACGCCCGTGGATGCGCTTGTCTATAGGCTTTCTTTAATCTCTCAACACTCACATGCGTATAAACCTGCGTAGTAGAAAGACTCGCATGGCCGAGCAATTCTCTCACCGCATTGAGATCTGCACCCGCATCCAGAAGATGGGTTGCATAGGCGTGGCGCAATGCATGAGGAGACAAAGCCCGTCCAGTCGCTTTGCTGAGATACCGGGCAACGCGACCTTGAATACCACTCGGACTCAGCGGACGCCCAGACCGCGCCAAAAACAAATGCCGTTGATCAACCGTCTGCTCAGAAATCAGTTCCCCTCGCCGCATCAGATAAGCCACCAGCGCGACCCGAGCCGGTTCACCGAAAGGAACCAATCGCTCTTTATTCCCCTTGCCCACAACCCGCACCAGTTTATCTGCCAGATCCACAGCCTCAATTTTAAGCCCCGCAAGCTCGCGCAATCGAATCCCCGAGCTGTAAAACAACTCCAATATCGCCCGATCGCGTAATCCCAACACCGTATTGGGCGACGGCAGAGACATCGTGCGGGCAACCTCGTCAACATCCAGATAAACGGGCAATATCTTATCCTGCCTGGGCGGGCGCACATCGAGTGCTGGATTCCGATCCAAATCGCCCACATTGCACAAATAACTCAAAAACGTTCGCACCGCCGCCAGCTTTCGAGCAACAGACCGCCGACCAAATCCCCTACTATGCAAAAATCCCAAAAAATCCCGCACTGCGTTCCGATCAATCTGTTCCACGCGATCCACCTGACGCCCCTGCAAAAAAGCGGCGAATTGATCCAGATCCGTGTTATATGCCGCACACGTATGATCGGACAATCGCCTCTGTCGCGATAGATGAGTAAGAAATTGGGTAATGGCTGTTTTCATGGCAATGTGAATTAAAAAGTTAAAAGCTCTCCACCCTTCTTAGACACCCTTGCTTAAAACAGGCAGGGGCATGGATGAGTGCCAACAGTCATTACTGACATTGTTCTGTTGCCGTCATCGCGGCACGATGTTGAGCCGCGATCCAGAAGGTTTTGAGTCGCTGACTGCTTGTTTTGCTAACTACTGATCGCTAACCGCTGCACATCAAACTGCATCTGAAGATTCACCCAGAATAAAGGATCAACACCGAACCAGTGCCCGAATCGCAAAGCAATATCGCTATCTACAGAACACCTGCCCTCAATAATCTGACCAATGCGATCTGGCAGCACATCAATCTGGCGTGCAAACGTCAATGGGGACACCTCTAATTCCGCCAACTCGTCTCGCAGAATCTCTCCGGGATGAACAACGCGCTTCAACATAGCTCAGAATCTTTGTTGCGGCACACATTACGAATTTCTGTCTTAAAGGTCATTTTGGACATTATACGAAGCGTCACGCTCTTTATCCTTTTTCAATTGTTCTTTTTGTTTCGCGTATGCTTTGTCTTCGTATAAAATATAGACAAAGCCACTATAATGACACACCAGGCGCAAATTGGTTGATTTGTCGTGAATTATCCAATCTGAATAAATAATATCAGGATTTACGTCATAAATTCCAAGTCTTTGGAACCGCATCTGGTCTTTGTAAACATCTAACTCCGTCCTTGATTTGTGGGGACGACCATATTTTTTCACTAAAGCCTGATAAAAAAACTGATATAGGTCTTTACCACCACGCATTTCATAAGATAAAGATACAAGCAAATTATTGTGAAAATCGTACTGCAAACCAGTTTCAACACCTTCTTTCAATTCTCCCTTAAAGGAAAGGTAGTCGCCTTTTCCCCCGCGAGCTTCCCACTTCTCCACCTTCTTGACTTCATCAGGGGTCATTCCCCAATAAGTATTTCTCACTGTGTGTTTCTTCTCTACCTCTGCAAACACTCCTTGAGACGACAAAAAAAATACAACGAAAACCGCCCCTAAAGAAACAGACGTTACATGCCTTGTTTTGACAGCCACTTGACCCCCTTAACCTAATAACCGATATGTCCTTTAGCTGTTTCGATAGCAATTGTTTTTATTATTTCAAAGGTGGCACTGCCTATCGTGCTACTTGTTTTTTTTACTTTCTCCCACACACCCTGATCTCTGACAGCATCCAAAAAATCATGCCCCTCCCAAAGCAACTTGATAGGTCGCTCCTGAACCCATTTTCCTCCGGCAACACGTCGTGTGGAGAATTCAATAAGGTCGCTCTGTGCCATTATTTCGCAATGACCATACAATTTATCATCATCGCTGAACCCTTTTTTTTTGAAGTAAAATCGCAAGTCAGTATAGTTACACCCAACACCATCGTCTAATTCCTCTATCCCAAGAAGAATGTCCCTGACAAAATCCATATCACGCTTCATCTATACTCCCTTCGAGTAACCTATCTCAAAATCGTCTCAGCAAGATGCCATAACATCATAATATGTCGATTTTCGCACAGCCTGGATTTCGCGGTTTACCTCTTCTAAATCCATCTTATCAAGACCATTTTCAACCGATTGCTTTTGAAGCTCATCGACGGCTTGGGTTGCACGCACACGACGGAAAGCCGCCAGCGTTTCTTCCCAATCGGCATCGGAAACAGATGACAAAATGGCGATAGGTTTTCCCTGAGCCGTAAGCACCATTTCCCGCTCATCAGCCAATTGCTCCCAAATCTCGGATGATCGCAGATCTCTTATTTCAATGAAGCGCATTTGAAATTTCCTCTTGCCTCTCACTTCTCAGGACGGAATGACTACGTGAACCACACCCTGTTCAGAGGGAAGTATTGACTTGGCAAATGAGTCGCCGCGATTGGGAAGCCTTTCAGCCCATTCAGGATGATAGAAGTTACGGAGAATGAAGTCAATAAACCAGAATGGAGTCACAGGTGCCGTCACGGGGATTCGACAGTTTTTATATTGGCCAAGCGTCAGGTGAGACAGGGGATGTGCTAACGTCTCGCGGCTGTTTCGCGCATTATAGTCGAAACGCACAGGGAAGGGAACGATGTGCCTAGCGACCATATCGGCATAGATCGTATCTTCAAGGTATATGTCCGGGTTGTTCTGAAATTCTTCAAGGTGTGGTGCAGGAAAAAATGCAAGTCGATGGCGTTGAAGGCTTTCGCCAGCAAATTCGTACATCATCTGGATCAAGGCACCATCAAGCATTTTTACATTGTACGCACGCGCTTGCACGAGATGTTGATAACTCTCGCCATAAGCGCGGTTTCTCAATGCGATGGACACATGCTCAGAACCTTCAAATGTAACCTGTATACGGTTGTTCCTCATTGATCTTTGGAACGCGAAGGCTTGATCATCCGCAAGGCCGACCTCTACCAGATATCCTACAAGTTTATTGATTTGTTCTCTGATTTGGTGAGGAACCGGCATGGTGGTTATCCCAAAAGCTGTCTAAGCTCGGTTAGCATGCTCTCATCTAGATCCTCTCTGCGAACTCTGCCAGCTTTAAGGTCTTCAACCAAATCAAAAACGCTCTTGTCGCGGCTCTCCAGCCGTTTACGCTCTCTCGTTGTCATGTCTCGATGAACGATTCTCAACTGCTCACGCTGGTCTCTGGTCGGATAGATAAATTGCAACTCGAAGTTTTGTTCCTTAAGCTTCTCGTACTCTTTTATCAGTCCTTCCATCCGGCTACCGATCCCGAGCACACGAACCCACGCTTTACTTCTCGTGATGGCTGTAAAAAGCTGATTGCGGACACTCGCCAGATTCCATGCCGCCGCTTGACAATCTTGAGCATTGATAATATAGACCATTCCAGCCTCATTACCTTTGGCGCGATGTACGCCAGTGAATGTCACGGAATCTATATGCGGATGAAAAAAAATGTCAGGACCGGTATCGACTCCGGCAAGATGGCAACGAATTCCCATCTCCAGCAAGCGAGCGCGTATTGGACCGACTTTGTCGCGAGTTGTGATAGGATTGGGATTTATGACCATTAGGTCGCTGTGTCGCAGTTCATCTTTCTCCAGATTTTCCTTAATCGCCGTTGTCAGATAGTCGGCTTGTTCCCTCTCAGAATTAAAATGAATGAACTGCACCAAATCACCAATGGGCGAATGATCTTCCAGAAATTTCGGACTCTCATCCTGAGACCTGTAGAGCCTTGCAGAGACACCTTCTTTCAATACTCCACTTCTTAACCGATAGCCAATCTCCTCCCATAGCTGTGGATGATCAAACATCTGTACTAGGCCCATTTTACTTGGATGTTGTGGCTCTCGATATATTCCAAAACCGAGCGCGTGGGCTGTTAAGAGAACAGGTCGCGAATTGCGGTAGCATTTTTTTAAAATTAGATCGCGCCTACTTGCATCATCAAATCGTACTTTAGGAGAACCGTCGGCGCTCTCCCCGAAAATCTCCTCCGGTGAGGGTAGAGATTCTTCCGAAAGGTTTTGCAACTCGTCATAGGCGTAAACTAACCTTTTAGGGTCTTTCAGTAATCTATAGCACAGCTTGAGGAAAGCTGGCGGAAAATCCTGTGCCTCATCTACGAGAATCGCATCGTAAATTTGCTCGACATCCTTGGCTTGAATAAGTGCATGTTCGCAAACTCCGGAAAACTCTTTTCCACGCGTAAAACGTCTTCTCGCTGCTCCAAAGTCGAAATATTCCACATTATGCACACGACAAAATTCGTAGTAAATACCGTCCCGATCAACGCCTCCCGGAGCTCCCCACCCGTTCAAAATACGCATGTTTTCCCAGTCTGGCTCTTTTCTCGTCTGTTCAAGAGAAAAATTGTAGATTAGGCGGCGGAACTGCCCTTTGAGCGAGCGCGTGTTAAAAGTAATGGCGATACGCCAATCGGGATGCAGTGCATGAAGGTACGCCGCCTTCAATGCAAGGACGATGGTTTTTCCGGAGCCTGCCAAACCGCGAATGCGTTGTACTCCTTCAACTGTTTCAATAACTGCCCTGCTTTGCATATGGTCCAGCGTGGCGATTGAATCTTCCAGACGCTTCAGTTTAGCACCCCGGGAATTTTCTCTGTTAATCGTCCGGCTCGTTCTACTTTGGCGAATCGTGGAAATACTCTCCATTGCGGACAATGCTCTTTTATATACTTCCTCATTTCTCTCTCCCCAAGTGAACGCTTCCAATTTTTGCATGAGCGACTTGGTATTTACAAGTGGGTAACCAGGTTCAACATATGCCCCTAGATTATCTTCCCAAGGCACAAATGAGATTGGATGAATCGGTATGAGAAGTTCTCTACGTCTCATCAGTTCGCTATGAGTCCTGAGCCGAGCATCAAGCTTGTTGGCCGAGTCATCCTGCCGCATTCCGTAATTGCCTATATCAGTTCCTTCAATCAGATCGAAGACGACAATTCCCTTGTCGGCAGATATTAGGAGAGCATCTATCGGGTGTGTCCCTTCGGGCGTGTTGATAATCGGATATCCAATAAACAACTGCCCGAACAAACCGGTCTGAGAAGAGAAAATTTCAACCAACTTTTCGCTGGACACAGGTTTATCGTTACTGCCTCTAATAATGGAAAAACTCATGAATCAACCTCCACCCAATTCAAACTCCAAAAATTGGAATTTTATACTGGCCTTCAATCTCCAGCCTCTATATTGCCTTCTCACAAACGGCGTCCAGCGGACACTGTGTACAGTTCGGCCCATCTGAATAGCACCATTTCCGTCCAATATTCCACGCGGGCCAGTCGAGTGCGCCAGGAAATTCAGGGTGCAACTCTCGCGCCGCGTTCACGGCTGCTACATCCGACACAGTTTCCGTTAGACCCGCGCGTTTGAAAACGCGCATCAGATGCACATCGGACTTCACGTCTATCTCATGCTTCTGCTCAGAGAACATACCCAAATTGTCGCGCAGTATCCGAACGATCATCGACGCAATGTGTTTTCCTACACCGTATATGCATTGTAGTTTCCTTACGGTTTCCTGAGATGAGGAATTTCGCCAAATGGCGGATGCGTCTCCGCCATGCGCCATCACCAACATAGCGGCGTCTTTCAGCGTCTTGACTCCTCGCTCATAACCCCACCGTGGCTTTATAGAGAGGCTTTCGAGCAAGCGTTGCAATTCTTGCTCCTCCATTGCAGCCAGTTTCGCAGCGTCCAGCAAGCCTTCTCTTTTGATGCATAAGGGAATCTTCCAAGCCTGTTGATGGCACATTCCATTATTAAACGCTGCTCCAATCAGGAAGGCAAAAGGGTCAGAGAGGACTTCCTGTGGCACTCGCGCTGCGTCTGGCTGATAGTATTGTTTGCCATGCTCTATTAGTTTGGCGACTATTGCTGTTTTATTTTTCATTTTTGTGACTTCTCTTTTTTACCACTACAAACCTATGCTCCTGCCCCTTTACGAAACGTCACACGCACGAATTTCCCACCCTCATCTTGCACGATTTCTGGCTCAGTACCGTTAAATTCCCGCATCTCTCTCCGCATCACGGGCCATCCGCGTCCTCGTTGTTCCATCAAGCGTGCGACGAGCATGGCATTTGCCATCAACTCATTGCGGGACCGGGGATTGCCGCCCGAGCGAACATTCTCGACACTCATGTGATTTGGAAAAGTCCCTGGACTGGTCACATCAATACGGTCGCGGAATACTTCGAGCAACACCTTCGACCCTGTAATCGCGTACTCCCGGTGAACAACGGCATTGACGATTGCCTCGCGCAGTGCCTTCTCGGGAATTAGTGGCGTCTCCACCCGATCAAGACCGTGGTAGCTCTCCTTCCATCCCAAACCGCGAACCCATCCGACTGACCGACGTATTTGCTCTTCAAGACGCCCCTTCCCCTCGCCGGTAAGAATAACATCCGACGCCCGATCCTCGCCCAGATAGGCTACACACTCGACGAAAAAATTCGTTGTCTGCGGATGTGCCTGCGGCTCTTTGCCAAACGCCATCAGCCCGTAAAGCGTTGGACACAGGGCATTGTCGAACTCAGCCAAAATGCGTCTATTGCACAGATCGTCAGCAATTGCAGGCTGCGGTTCCTCCTCTGTATCGAGCCCTTGCGCACGCAGGAAAGCCCGAAACGCATCGAGATCAATATCCTCTATTCTCGCGGACGGAATGACCTGTTCTTCCGTTAAAATAAAACCGAAAATATTGTACAACTCCTGGAGTTCAGTTGCCGATGGTTCCACACTGCTGCGTCCACGCCGAATCCAGACGCGTCCTCGATAGTTAAGCGGCTCAAACCCCCGCTGGCGAGGCACCTCAATCCAATGCACCCATCCGTTCGGATCATTGTAGCGCCCACAACGCGCAGAAACCGGCGCACTACATCCCGAATGTAGAAAACTCGTCAGCCGTTCCTGTACCTCATCTGGATCCTCTCTCACCCCGACAATCGTCCCCAAATCATCAACACCCAGGATAATCAACCCACCTTCCGCATTGGCAAAGGCGCAAATTGCCCGGCCGATTCCCGAGAACTCTCTCAGGTCGTGTTTAAATTCCGTCCTGCCATCCTCGCCCGCTTTGATGCGCCGCGCAATGTCATCCCATTCCATAGACCACCCCGCTTCACACAGTCTTTTAAAACCTTCTGGATTGCGGCTCAACATCATGCCGCAATGACGGGTGCTATCACTGAACTGGTCTGGACTGCGACCAGTTGTACACCGCTTCCCTCTTCACATTTCTCACTTTCTACTTCTTCTGCTCGATCTTCTCCTATTCGTCGCTGGGTTTTCAGCGATAATCTTCTCGCAAGCAGCCTTTGTCAAAGACGACGCCTCTACGCCCTTTGGAATGCGGTAATTATTTCCATTGTGTTTAATATAAGGACCATACCGCCCGGCAAGAACCTGAATCCCGTCAAAATCGTGAATCACATTCTGCGACTGCCTGCCGCCTGCTCCGCCCTCCATGAATTTTTCGAGCGTCTCGCGGTCTAATGTCGCCGCATCCATCCCTCTGGGAATCCTGTAATTCTTACCATCTTTGCGAATATAGGGACCATACCGCCCATTGAGCACCTGGAAATCGCCAAAATCCTGAATCACATTTTTGGCTTTGCGATCTTCCTCAGCAGCCGCGATCTCCAACGCGCGAGCAAGCGTCACCTCAAACAAGTCCTCTCCCTCTGGCAGGGAGAAAAAGTTGCGACCTATTCGCACATAGGGACCGTATCGACCAGTATTGACCTGCACTTCATCACCCGCATCATTTTGCCCGAGTTTGCGGGGCAATTCAAAACACTTGAGAGCATCGGCCAATTCAATATCAAAAATACTCTGATTGGGAGGCAAAGATGCAAACAAAGGCTTGTCCTCTTCACCTGCCCTACCAATCTGGACATAAGGACCAAACTTCCCAAAACTCACACTCACCTCGCGTCCCGTATTGGGGTCTTTGCCCAACTTGCGCCCAATTTTATCAACCGACTTTTTGTCCTCCACCCGCTTATTAAACGGCGGATAAAACGCCTCCAACATCGCCTTCCATGAATTTTTGCCCTGAGCAATCTCGTCAAAATCGTCTTCGAGATGCGACGTAAAACGCAAATCGACAATATCGGGAAAATGCGCCATCAAAAAATCGTTCACCACCTCGCCGATATCTGTGGGTTTGAGCTTCTTATCTCGCGTGCGTTCCACATACTCCCGGCTTTGAATCGTCGAAATCGTCGGCGAATAAGTCGAGGGACGCCCAATACCCTCGCCCTCGAGCTTCTTCACCAGCGAAGCCTCGGTATAACGCGCGGGCGGCTTGGTAAACAACTGCTCCAAATGCAACTTCTCCAAATTGAGCACCTGTCCCTTAGCAACCCTGGGCAAAATCACATCTTTATCGCTGATATTGGCCTCCGGATCATCTGATCCCTCGGCATAAACCCTCAAAAATCCAGGGAATAAAACGCGCTGCCCCTTTGCCTCAAAAATCAATTCACCAGCCTCACCTGCCCGAATGCGAATCGTCGTATATGCAATGCGCGCATCGGCCATCTGCGTCGCCAACGTGCGCTTCCAGATCAAATCGTAAAGCCGAAATTGTCGGGGATCGAGATGTGCTCTAACGCGATTGGGTTTAATCGACAAATCCGCCGGACGAATCGCCTCGTGCGCTTCTTGCGCCCCCCTGGTCCTATTGGCAAACCGCCGGGGTTTTTCCACAGTATAATCCCGACCAAATTCCCGCTCGATCACCTCCCGCGCCTGATTCACCGCCTGCTCGGCCAAACTCACCGAATCGGTACGCATATACGTAATCAAACCACCGGTATATCCGGGAATTTCAAAATTGCCCTCGTAAAGCTGTTGTGCAACCCGCATCGTCTGCGCCACGGAAAAACTTAGTTTGCGAGACGCCTCTTGTTGCAGCGTCGATGTCGTAAACGGAGGCACGGGCCGCCGCACGCCCTCGCGCTCGATCACCTCTGCCACGACAAATTGTCCCTTCAGCGCGCTCGCTTCAATAGCTCTGGCCTCGGCTTCATTTTTCACAGACGCTTTTTTGCCATTCTGCCGCGTCAATTCAGCCTGAAATTTGGGATCCTTAAAATCGGATTTAATCCTCCAATATTCCTCTGGCTTAAACGCCCGAATCTCCCGCTCCCGATCAACAATAATCCGCACCGCCACACTCTGCACGCGTCCGGCTGACAATCCGCCCTTTACCTTTCGCCACAACAAAGGCGACAACTCATATCCCACAGCGCGATCCAAAATGCGACGCGCCTGTTGTGCATCGACCAAATTTTGATCCAGTTCGCGCGGATTTTCAAGCGCGTGCAAAATCGCAGACCGGGTAATCTCGTGGAACACAATCCGCTTAATAGACTGATTCTTGAGCTTGAGCGCGGAAATCAGATGCCACGAAATAGATTCCCCTTCGCGGTCTTCATCCGTCGCCAGATATACAGTCGTATCTTTTTCAATATCCTTTTTCAGCGCCTGAATCACGCTGCGCTTGTCTTGCGACACGACGTATTTGGGATCAAAACTATCCACATCAAAGCCCAATTCACGTGCGGGAAGATCGCGCACATGCCCCATAGAAGCGGCGACTTTGTAGTCCTTGCCCACAAATCGAGAAATTGTGCGTGCCTTAGCAGGTGATTCGACAATAATCAAATTTTTTGCCATCAAAACATCCTTTATCATTCAGGGTAGGGGCGACGCTCCTGTATTCGCCCATTACAATCCAGAAAAAAATACGCGCACCAATTACAAAAGTCAAGGTCGCGTCCCGCGGCTCGTGCGCGCAGACTGTGCAATGAGCATCTCTGCACCCATCGCCATCAAAGCTGCCAACAGCACCCATCGCCAGAGTTCCTGACCGTGCCTCTGAGAAAGGACGGCCTCCTTCAAATCGGCCTTGTCATCTACAACGCGCAAGCGATCTTTACCAAAAAGTGCCTCGAGTCGCGCCATCGGAACCGGAGTCAAATCGGGTTCGCGCTCATCAACCTGAACAGCAAAGCGATCAGAAACGCGCTCGCGCGCAAAAATCTCCCACAGCCCTGGCTCATTCACCACGCCAACCGGCCACACCGATTGCAAGCCGCGTTGTTGAGGCCAAATTGTTCTGGGTTCTCCACCTGGCGCTTGCAAAACAGCTTCAGAAGCATTTTCCCGTCGGATATCTCTGTACACGACCTGACCGACGCGATAGTCAGAACGACCAAATGCCCCGGCCGCCAGATATCCGCTCAGGCGATGCACAAATGGAACAAAAAAGCCGGAAAGCGGCGCGTCATTCCATCCCAAATTCGCGCTCACCGAAGACGCAAACAGCACGACGCGCCCATTGCCCTTGCGAGACTCGAGAAGCGCGGGTGCCCCCGAGGCAAAGGACAACACAGGGCGTGCATCTTGCGCGGGCAAAACCCGATAAGAAACAAAAAAACGCGGGCTTTGAAACGCCCCCTTGAGTTCCAGGCCCGATAGCATGGGATGATCGGGCAAAACCGTCTGCAAAGCCTGATAAGCACCCGACAACGCGCCCCGCGTACCGAGTAATTTGGCCGGAAAAAGCGCGGGCAACACATGCTCATTATAATATCGGACATCTATTTGATCCCCCAAAAAAATAGCCAGACCAACCCCGCGTGATATCCGATTTTGCAAAGCGGCAATCGCACCTGTAGAAAGCCGCGCGACATTGCACAAAAAAACCACATCGACACCTTCCAGCACCTGATCTGATACGCGTTCGGGTTTAACATGCACCACTTCGCTTGAGGCAACGGACAAAGCCTCTGCGAGATAATAAGACTCGCGGGACACCTGACCCACCAGCAAAATGCGAACGCGCTCTGGAACGCGCAACACCGTCACGCGCTCGTTGTCTGCCTCGAGAGCGTCTGCCCCGATTTCCACACGCAGGGCAACATCCCCTCCTGTTTTGGGCACAAACGACGTATGCAATTTGCGACGCCCGCCCGCAGGTACATGGGCAATATCCTGACCAATGCGCCGATCAGCCAAAAATATCTGCACAGGCACATCGCCTCGATTTGCCACACCATAATTGATCAATTCGATCGCCAGCGTGGTTGAACGCCCGACCTCTGGAGAAGTGGTATTGATCTGTCCGATGCCAATATTGGCAACTTGCGAAGGCCGCTCGGAAATGATGTACACCGATACATCGTCCAAATTAGACAGTGTATCGGGCAAATTCGCCCATCCATTATATGCGCGATCCGTTACAAAATACAACTCGCGATTGGGCATCTGTGACCCGGACAAATGCGACAAAGCCAATTGCAATCCCGCCTCAAAATCTGTACTGCCAAATCCGGGTTGCAGCGTATCCATAAACAACCGCAACCGCTCTGGCGAAGTCACATCGACCTCCTCGACACCCTTATCGATCAGTGCCAGACGCACATCGTCGCGCTCATCAAACAGAGCCAACAGAGCCTGCGCCTTGCGAAGTGCGCGCTCAAACAAAGTACCTTCTGCTGTGCGGTATTGCATACTCAACGAACGATCGAGCAAAATAACCGCCGACGTACCCGCATCGCCCACCTGCCCACTGCCCCCACTCAAAGTCGGACGCGCGAAAGCCAGCACGAGCAAAACAATGAGCAGGGTTCGCAAAATGAGCAACGCGAGATGCTTGAATTTTAGCCGTCGCATGCGGTCGTGCTGGAGTTTTTGCAAAAGTGCCACATTTGAAAACGACACCGTTACTGCACGGCGCCGATTCAGTAAATGAATCACAAGCGGCAACAACGCCGCCCACAAACCGTGCAACAACATCGGATTTGTAAATGAAAGACCGAACATGAGAAAAGCTCAAACAAAAAAACCTGCTTCATAGAAAAGCAGGCATCGGGTCGATTCTTATGATATTTATTAGTTTTTCTTATCTTCCGCTTCAATAATCGCCAGAGCCTCCTCGCGATTTCTAATGCCAATCAGACGCTGTCTAAAATCCTCTCCCTTGAGCACTCTTGATATCCGCGCTAAGGCTTTAATATGCGGTCCCGAGACATTTAGGGGCGAGACCAGAAGAAAAAAAATGTAGGTCTTTTTGCCATCTAAAGCATTAAAATTGATACCATCCGACTTGATGCCCAGCACACCGCCCAGCGTCGTGGCATATTCCGATTTCCCATGGGGAATGGCAATACCGTGTCCAATACCCGTACTCATAATATCTTCGCGCTCTAAAACCGCCTGGAGCACCTTATCGCGGTCAGTAATTTTATCGCCTACTTCGAGTTCATTAACAAGCTCTTCGAGAATTTCCCGCTTGTTTTGCCCCTTAAGCCCGATAATGACCGATTTGCCCGACAGAATCTCCATCAACGTCATAAATGCCCTTTCATTCGAGTGAGAGCATAGACATCCCTGCCTGCGCGCCTATCCGCACACATCGCTTTCAGACGGAAAATAAAACGCCCCTTCAACTAAGTCAAGAAAATTAGATATATTTATACCTGTGCAGCTTCATAAGTCACAAAAGTCATTGAGAAATTCAGCAAAAGTTTTTAATGTTTAAAAGAAACCAAAAACCCAAACAAGCGTGTAAAAACTGCCTCGACACTTACAAGGATTATCCATGTTCAAAGTCCTCTACTCGACCATTTATCTACTCATCATCAGTTTTGCAAGCACGGGATTCGCGCAAAACCGCGACCTCCACGACGTCATCAACCGGTTGAAAGCAGATCTGGCTACCGCGTCTGATTCGTCGGCGAACTACGCGCGCCTGGGCCTGCTCTATTTGCGCCTTGAAGAAGCCGACAGCGCCGAAGCAGCCTTTCAAAATGCACTCGCCTTGCGCCCCAATCTCGCCATTGCCCACACGGGCCTGGGTCGCGTGTACCAAAATCTACGAAACAAACCCAACCGCGCGCTGTCGCACTATGAAAAAGCGGTCGCCATCGACACCACAGACGCCGACGCCCACGACCGCCTCATCAAAACCCTGCTCGCCCTTGAAGACATGGGAAGCCGCGCGCGAAAAGCGGCCTCCCAAACTATTGCGCGATTTCCCGACCTGCCTTCGCCCTATCTCTTGCTCGCGCGCGCACACCGCGAAGAAGGAAGCGCGCATCAAGTCGCGCTTTACTACTACAAAAAATACCTCGAACGCAACCCCGAAGACCACGAAACCGCATACCAATTTGCCTACGCGCTATACGAAGCCAAAGAATACCGCGACCTCGAAGACATCACATCGCGCATGCGAGGAGACCCCCGCGCACTGCCATTGCTCGCCCAGGCCCTCATACAAAGACGCGACCACGAAGGCGCATTGGCGGCATTTCAACGTTATATTGAGACCCTGCCGGAAGAAGAACAGCCCCTCTTTGACGACATCTCTTATATCGGCTCAAGAGCCGAAGCGCGCGCTTACCGCCTCGCGTCGGCCTCGGACGACAAAACACAACGCGAGCGTTTTCTCACACGCTTCTGGTTGCAAAAAGATCCCTTTAAAACCTCGGGAGGCGCACTGCGCCGAGCCGAACACTACCGCAGGGTATGGCATGCGCGAACCCATTTTGGCAGAAAGTGGCCGTGGGATCGCCGGGGAGAAATCTACATTCGATATGGAGAACCCGATTACATCTCCACCTCTCGCAAACTCAACGCCATCGTACCACTCGACGTACAGCGCCTTCAAGAACAAAGAGCGTATGCGATTTACGGCGATGCGGGCATTGAGGCAAACTTCGTCGGTCCCGTCTATCCGATTCGCACCATGGAAGAAGGCGGCCTGGGTCGCGTGGGCAAT
The DNA here is from genome assembly GCA_009838845.1 of Gemmatimonadota bacterium. NCBI lineage: Bacteria > Pseudomonadati > Gemmatimonadota > Gemmatimonadota bacterium. Next base: position 64,796 of record VXRD01000120.1, read on the forward strand.
ATGGGCTTTACCGACTACCGCCCCGTCACAACGACCAGCGGCTGGACCTCTGTACCCTGGGAAGTCTGGATATACAAAAACCTCGGACAGGGCGCAGAATTTACATTTACCGATGAATTTCTGGGCGGAAACTTCGATTTTGCCCCCGTCCCATCGCTGACCGAAGAAGACCTCGCCAATGCCGAATCCTCCGGGCGGTCGTACATGAGCGTTATTCAGCGCCTCAACGAATTTAACTCCGCCACCCTCGCCCAATCGCTCGCGGCAATAGAACCCGAATTGTACAGCATAGAAGCGCTCGACCCCCTCGACTTTTACTTCGACGCCCTCACCTTTCGGGGACCGGAAAACAAAACCGAATTGCAGGTCATATTTGGCCTGCCTTTAGACAACGTAGCCCTGCCCACAGATCCGGACACCACTGTAGTCGTCGAACGTCGCACCGCACTTATCTACCCCCGCGCCCTCGATTTTCAGAACACCAAAAGCGCATTGGCCATCGACATCACCGATGATATTCGTGACCGGGGTTTACAAGCCCTCAGCAGCGTGCGCCACATCGCCGAACCCGGCGTATATGAACTGGCCGTCGAAGCATGGCGTCAAAACACCAACCGCATTGGTGCCTATCGCCAGGGCGATCTTCGCTTGCCCGCCTATCACGACAAAAGCCATCTGATGATGAGCGACATCCAGGTCGCCTCCCGCATCATCGAAGCGGACCGCGCACCCGACACATCCTTTGTGCGCGGCGATCTCTACATTCAGCCGCAACCCTCGGCAGCCTTTGTCCCCGGCATGTCCATGTACGTTTACTTTGAAATCTACAACCTCAAACGCGACGAATTTGGACAGACGCGCTACACCATCTCCTACGAAGTACAAAAACGCCAGGAAACCGGTTTCGCACTCGTCTCCCTCCTCGCCAAATTGGGCAAAAAAAATACCGAGGCCGTTGGCCTCAGCTTTGATCAAGTCGGTACAAACCCCGACGAAAACACCTATCTCGAAATGCCCCTCACCAATCTCGCACCCGGACGCTACACCCTCAAACTCACAATTATAGACAAAAACGCCGACCAGATCACAAAAAAAGATGCTGTCTTTTTTATTCCTGGCACCCGATAATCATCACCCCGTTCTAATCACATACGTCTCTGCCACGCGGTCGTGAATCCCCTGCCCATCGGGATGGCGCCGCGCCATGTGAATCAACACCACCCAGACCACCGTACCGATCACCATTGCGGTTGAAGAAACCGCAGCCGATTGTCCATCAACTTCAACGGTATCCATCACTTCTCCATCCGTGGGACGCTGGTACAACTCCTCTGGCGTCAACAGAGCCATCACAATAAACAGCACAAAAACCGGTGCCCACTTCACCACTGCACGCTGAAACGTCTGTCCATAACTCAACCCACCACCCTGTGCATCAATCACGCGCAACCCCAACAACATCTTGCCCGGCGTCTGGCCCATAACCCCCACAAATATCGCGGAATATATCACAATAAAAACAAAATCCACCATCCACACACCCGCAGGCGACAGCAGCATATTGCGCAGAACCACCGTCAGCACCAGGTGTAAAATCAAAAAATCCAGCACCGTTGCCAACAGACGCCGTCCTATCCCGGCGATTTCGCTTTGCATCAACATATCTTCACCTTATTATTATGAATATAACTAAAAACTCAGGGGATAACATGGACCATATCTTTGACGCACAGGGCATACGACGTGCCGTTCTCGTTGGGATGGCACAACGCGGTATCTCCACGCGCAGCGCCAGAGAATCTCTCGAAGAACTCGCCCACCTGGCCACCACTGCCACCTTTGAGGTAATTGATCGCACATTGCAAAATCGCGACAAACCCGATCCAGCCACCTATATAGGTTCGGGCAAAATCGACGAACTTCGAGAAATGGCCCAAAAGAGAAATATCGACGCGATCATCTTTGACAATGACCTTTCGCCCTCGCAAATGCGCAACCTCGAAATCGATATTGGGGTACGCATCCTCGACCGCAGCCTGCTCATTCTCGATATTTTTGCTTTACACGCACGCACACGCACCGCGCAAATTCAAGTGCAAATGGCCCACCTGCGTTATTTGCGCCCCCGCATTCGCCAGTTTAATCCCCACGCAGAACGTCGCGCAGGCCTCGGATCGGGTGAAACGCACACCGAAACCACCCGCAGGTGGATCGAACAACGCGGAAAGTCCCTCTACGACAGCCTCAAACGAGTGAGACGTCAAATGGACACAAGCCGCAAAGGGCGCAGCCATAGTTTTAACGTCGTGCTCGTTGGCTATACTAACGCGGGCAAATCCACGCTTATGCGCGGGATTTCGGGTGAAAATGTTCTGGTCGAAAATCAGCTTTTTGCCACTTTGACCAACACCACGCGCAGCGTCGATGTCCAAAGCCATCGCCCCATCTTGCTCACCGACACCGTCGGCTTTATCAACCGCTTACCGCACCACCTCTTTGCCTGCTTTCGCGCCACATTACAAGAAGCCGTACAGGCAGACCTGCTCCTTCACGTTGTCGATGCCAGCCATTCGCAATACAAAATGCAAATGATCACAGTCCGCGAAGTCCTCACAAAACTCAAAATTGATGACAAACCCGTCCTGACTGTCTATAACAAAATGGACCTCGCGGATTCTGAACGACAAAAAGAAATTGACAAACGCTGCGCAAAAAATCCCAATGCGCTTGCAATTTCTGCGCTCGACGTCGCCAATCTCGACGCGGTAAAAAATCGGATATGCGATTTTCTGGCTGCCGATGCGGTCACCCTAAAACTTCATGTGCCACAAAGTGAAGGCAAACTCCTCTCACAACTTTACACCCACAGCGAAATACTGACCCTGGATTATGAGGGCAACGACGTACACCTGCGCATTCGCCTCAATTCCAACCATGCCGAGCGTCTGCAACTGGACCGCTTCCTGTCCGCGAGCCACATACAGGCAGATGCCCCAGCTTAATCACTCCTCGCAATCAACGCTCTCGTCGTCGCAACGACAAGCCGTCTGGGCAATAAGCGCACAGTAAAAGCCAGTATCTTACTCATCAACCCGTGAATAGCGACCCGCTTTCCCTTTTGCATAGCTCTATACCCGTATTTTGCCACATCGGCCCCCGTGGGCAATCCGCGCATATCGAACAAACGCGAACCCGTTGCACCTGCGGCGCGTTGAAAACCCGTCTCCGTTGCCCCTGGACACAGCGCAGTCACGCTCACACCCGTACCCTTTAACTCATTGGCAATCGCATCTGAAAGCGACAACACATACGCCTTAGTCGCAAAATACACAGCCATCCTCGGACCGGGCTGAAACGCCGCAGTCGAAGCCACATTCAAAATTCTTCCCCGACCTCTATCAATCAAATCCGGCAAAAACAACTTGGTCAAATGCGTCAAAGCGACAATATTCACCTGCAACATATCCGCTTCGGCCGTCCAATCTGTCTCCGCGTAAAAACCATAAACCCCAAATCCGGCATTATTCACCAGATAATCCACGTCCCATCCCATTTCCCTGACCCTATCATAAACCTTCTCAGCCTCGCCCGGCACGGACAAATCGGCCACAATCACCTCGGCTCTCACACCATACTTCTCCCGCACTTCTTCTGCCAGATCGTGCAACTTATCCTCGGACCGCGCCGACAAAATCACATCAATCCCATCAGCCGCAAACACCCGCGCCAATTCCAAACCAATACCACTCGACGCGCCCGTAATCAGTGCTATTGCCATAAGACCCGCCTCCTTTTACCTCAATATGCAAAAAAAATCGCGCAATTGCGAACCTAATTATCTGCTTTACAGGTGCCCCAATTATAACTATTCTTGTTTTCCATCCCACAATCATTGAGGCAACCATGAAACTATTGCAATTCGCACAACCCGAGCGAGGATCTCGCCTGGGGCTTGTCAAAGGCGACGAGATCTTTGACCTCACGGCCTGTGCCCCCTACCCGGCCTCGCTTCACGACCTCTATTATCGCCACGGGGGCAACAAAAACAGTATTGAAACCACAGTAGAGTCAATCAATATCCGCAATGCGCCGCGCCTCTCACTCCGCGACCTCCTGGACAACACGGACGACCCCGATCAACCCCACCTCATCAGCCCGGTAACCGCACCGGCAGATGCACCGCATAAATTGCGGATCTGGCTGGCGGGAGTCACCCACGAAGACAGCGCCAAATTGCGCGAAATCGAAGCCAAACAGGCCACGGGTGACGCCGTCAACGTCTATGATCAAAAATATCGGGAATGTGCACAGGGCGGCACGCCCGAACTCTTTGCCAAAAACGACACCGCTGCCCTCGTCGGACACGGCGGATGTATATCGCACCCGCACAACACCCAGCGCCTCGTACCCGAAACAGAACTCGTAACCATCTATGGCCTCAATGACACAGGCCAAATTGAGCGTTTGGGCTACACTGGCGGCAATGATTACACCGACAACGGCATCGAAGCCGAAAACCCACTCAACTTACCCCAGGCCAAAAACTGGTCCCACGGCTGCGCCAGCCTCGGTCCCCTGATGGTCACCAACTCGGCTTATGACAACAGCAGCGTAGCCGTCTCTTGTGAAGTGATACGCAACAACACGCGCATAGCCTACAAAGAAGGGCATACCGGGCAAAACCATCTCAACATGCCCGACGGACTCTTTCACCTCGAACGATCGCTCTTTTCCCGCCTACCTCTTGAACCCGACACCCTGCAAATCCTCTACTGGGGCACACCCATTGTCTTTTCCGACGACGACCTCGAAAGCGGCTTGCGCGAAGGCGACCGCGTGTGCATGACCTTTGAAGGCATTGGACCTCTCGAAAATCCCATCGTCGCTTTTCCGCAAACAAATCAACTGCAATGGCTGGATAATCACAGATGAAAAGGAGGCACCATGAACCGCTCGCTACTCATCGCACTCATTCTCACAATCAGTTCCCTCATCTCTCTGATCGTCACCGCATCTTTCGCCCAAATTCCCGACACCTACACCAACTTAAAAGTCCTGCCCAAAGACATCAAAAAAGCGCAACTCATGCAGTACATGAAAGATTTTAGCAAAGCCTTGGGCGTGCGCTGTCACGCTTGCCACAAAGGGGAAGAAGGCCAATCCCTATCCACTTACGACTTTGCCTCAGACGAAAACCCCCGCAAAGACATTGCGCGCCTCATGATCACCATGACACAAAAAATCAACGGCGAAATCCTCAAAGACTTCAAAGAAGGACAATTCACCCAGATCACCTGCCAGACCTGCCATCGGGGACAACAAGTACCGGACGCCTGACATCTCCTCTCCCCCCGGAAGATGCGAGATGCCCTGTTTTTTCGCCATAATTTACCAACCGGTCAACTAATCATATTATTTTACTAATTAACAACACCTTACATAAATACATTTCCTTAAAATTTGCCATTCTCTCGCAAAAAAATACGCTCTACATTTGACAAAATTCATTATCCCTCGTAAATTTCACACACAGAAGAGACATTTGGATAAGCGCGTATATTTCAAATACCCGTCATTGCACCACAGAACAAAGGGGTTTACCATGGCCGATTCTGTCGCACCAGGTACATTTCGCGATACCGATCCCATCGAAACCGAAGAATGGATCGAATCACTGGCTTATGTTCTGCAAAACGGAGGTCACGACCGCGTGCGCTATTTGCTCGACCGCCTCGAACAAGAAGCACAAAAAAGTCTGGGCGTTGACATTCCCTTCGCATCCCATACGCCTTATATCAACACCATCTCCCGCGACAAACAACTGCCCTATCCGGGCGACCGCGAAATCGAGCGCCGCATAAAAAGTCTCGTGCGCTGGAATGCCATGGCCATGGTCACCCGTGCCAACAAAGAAGCCGACGGCATTGGCGGTCACATCTCCACCTTTGCATCGGCTGCCACGCTATACGAAGTGGGCCAAAATCACTTCTTCAAAGCGCCCGATGGCGATTTCTCCGGAGATCAGGTCTTCTTCCAGGGCCATGCCTCGCCCGGCATGTATGCCCGCGCCTTCCTCGAAGGTCGGCTGAGCACCGAACACCTCGAAAACTTCCGCCGCGAACTCCGCAATCCCGGCGGCCTATCTTCCTATCCCCACCCCTATCTCATGCCCGACTTCTGGCAATTCCCCACGGTATCCATGGGACTTGGTCCCCTCGTGGGCATCTTCCAGGCTCGCTTCAACCGATACCTCGAAGACCGCGGCCTCAAATCGACCCGCGATTCCAAAGTCTGGGTCTTCGTCGGCGACGGCGAAACAGACGAACCCGAAACCCTCGGCGCCATCAGCCTGGCAACCCGCGAACAACTCGACAACCTCATCTTTGTGATCAATTGCAACCTGCAACGCCTCGACGGTCCCGTGCGCGGCAATAGCAAGATCATCCAGGAACTCGAACAAGTCTTTCGCGGCGCCGGCTGGAATGTCATCAAAATTATATGGGGAGACGATTGGGACGCACTACTCGAAAAAGACACCCAGGGTCTGCTTCAGGAACGCATGGAAGAAGTCGTCGATGGCCAATACCAGAAATACACCGTCGAATCCGGCGAATACATCCGCCACGACTTTTTTGGCACCCATCCCGACCTCCTCAAAATGGTCGAACACCTCTCGGACGAACAACTCCAAAAATTGCGTCGCGGGGGTCACGATCCTGAAAAAGTGTACGCCGCCTTCAAAGCCGCCGTGGAACACAAGGGCGCACCAACTGTTATCCTGGCCAAAACCATCAAAGGCTATGGCCTGGGCGAAGCTGGCGAAGGCCGCAACATGACCCACCAGCAAAAAAAGCTCGAAGAAGACGAAATGCGAGAATTTAAGCGGCGCTTTGACATACCCATCTCTGACAGCGAAGTGGGCAAAGCACCCTTTTATCGTCCCCCCGACGACAGTCCTGAAATGCAGTACTTGCAACAACGCCGAAACGAACTCGGCGGATATTTGCCCGCTCGAAGCGTTCGAGCCAAACCCATTCAGGCACCCTCGCGCGAGGTATTTGACGAAGCCTTCAAAGGTACAGGCGACCGCCAGGCCTCTACGACCATGGCTTTTGCGCGTCTGTTTGCCAAACTCGCTCGCGATAAAGACATCGGCAAACTGCTCGTTCCCATCATCCCGGACGAAGCCCGCACCTTTGGTATGGATTCCCTATTTCGGCAACTCGGCATCTACTCACACATGGGGCAGATATACGAACCCGTTGACGCGGGCAACATCAGCTACTATAGGGAAGCACAAGACGGCCAAATACTCGAAGAAGGCATCAACGAAGCCGGTGCCATGTCCTCATTCATCTGCGCTGGCACAGCTTATGCCACACACGGCGTCAACACCATCCCATTCTACATCTACTATTCCATGTTCGGATTTCAGCGCGTGGGCGACCTCATGTGGCTGGCCGGCGATATCCGCTGCAAGGGCTTTCTCTTAGGCGGAACAGCTGGACGCACCACGCTCAACGGCGAAGGTCTCCAGCACGAAGACGGGCACAGCCACATTCTCGCCTCATCTGTTCCCAACTGTATTGCCTACGACCCGGCCTATGCTTACGAGATTGCCATCATCATCCAGGACGGCATTCGACGCATGTACCAGGAACAGGAAGATGTTTATTACTACATGACCCTGGGCAATGAAAACTACGAACACCCCCCCATGCCCAAAGGCGTTGAAGAAGGCATCGTCAAAGGCATTTATCCGCTCAAGACGCACGAAACACAACAGGGCCAGCATAAAGTTCAGCTCTTTGGCAGTGCATCCATCCTTCGCGAAACCCTGCGCGCGCAAGAAATCCTCGCCGCCGAATACAATATTTCTGCCGACGTGTGGAGCGTCACCTCATACAAAGAACTGCGGCGAGACGCGCTTGAGACCGAGCGGTGGAACATGCTGCATCCAACGCGGCGAAAGAAAAAGCCGTATATCGTCAAAGTACTCGAAAAAACCGATGGCCCAATCGTCGCTGCCTCCGATTACATGAAAGCCCTACCCGAAATGATCCGCCCCTGGGTACCCGAAGACATGATGGTCCTCGGCACAGATGGATTTGGGCGCAGCGACACGCGCCAGGCTCTGCGCCGGCATTTTGAAGTTGACGCCGAGTGCATCGCTGTGGGCGCGCTTTACGCCCTGGCAAAACAGGGGAAAATCAAACGCGAACAGGTCGCTACAGCCATCGACGAACTCGGCATTGACCCCGAGAAAGTCGATCCCGTATCAGCAGGCCCCGTCACGACGTACTATTAACTCAATCCGCGATTAAGGAGGTCTCGTGGCAACCGAATTTAAACTTCCCGATCTCGGCGAAGGTGTAGAAGCCGGCGATGTAGTCAGCGTACTCGTTGCCGAAGGCGACACTATTGAAATTGATCAGAGCGTAGTCGAGCTCGAAACCGACAAAGCCCTCGTTGAAGTACCCAGCAGTGTTGCTGGCACCATCACAAAAATACACATTAGTGCCGGAGACCGCGTACCCGTGGGCAGCTTATTGATCTCCGTTGAAGAAGGCGAACAACAAGTCACAGCGGACCCTGAGCCGGAAGCCGAAGCACCAGCTCCTGCACCAGAAGAAAAGCCCGAACCCACCGCCAGAGCACCCGAACCAACACCTCCCTCACCCAGACCACCAGCACCCACATCAAACGGCGATCCCATTCCCGCAGCGCCATCCACGCGGCGGCTCGCGCGAGAACTCGGCGTAGATCTCACCCAGGTCGCTGGCTCTGGCCCCGGTGGACGCATCTCACAAGACGATGTCAAAGCCGCTGTACGCGATCAGCAAACAGGTGGTATTGCGCCAACAGCACCCGTCGAATTGCCCGACTTCTCGAGATGGGGCAACATCGAGCGCCAACCCCTCAGCAAAGTTCGGCAGATTATAGCAAAAAATATGAGCCAGGCCTGGCAACAGGTGGCTCATGTCACGCAATTTGATCGCGCAGACGTCACAGATCTCGAGGCATTTCGGCAGCGCAACAAAGAAAGAACCGAAGCACTGGGTGCCAAACTGACGCCAACGGTCCTCGCGCTAAAAGCAATCATCACCGCGCTCAAGACCTTTCCGCAATTCAACGCCAGCCTCGATGCGGGGACCAATGAGATTATTCTCAAACACTACTACAACCTCGGCATCGCAGTTGACACCGAGCGCGGCTTACTCGTTCCCGTCATCAAAGACGTCGATCGCAAAGACATCCTGGAATTGGCTCTCGAACTCGGCGACATCAGCCAGCGCGCGCGCACCAGCAAAATTGGCCTCGACGAACTACAAGGCGGCACATTCACCGTCACCAACCTGGGCAGCCTGGGCGTGGGCGAATTTACCCCCATCGTCAACCATCCCGAAGTTGCAATATTAGGACTCGGACGCGCCAGAGAAGAAGCCACCGTGCGCGAAGGGCGCATCGAACCCCGTCTCATCATGCCTTTGGCACTCTCTTATGATCACCGCGTTATTGACGGCGCCGACGGCGCGCGATTCATGCGAAAAATCGTCGATGCACTCGAAAACCCGGAACTCATGCTCATGGGCGGATAAACTGGAGAAATCACATGGCCGAAACGCACAAAACCGATCTCCTCGTAATCGGCGGCGGTCCCGGTGGATATACAGCGGCCTTTCGCGCTGCTGACCTGGGCTTGCAAGTTACCCTCGTCAATGCCGACGACAACCTCGGTGGCACCTGTTTATTACGCGGATGCATCCCATCCAAAGCCCTGCTCCACGTTGCCGAACTCATCACCGAAGCCAGTGAAGCCAGAACGTATGGCCTCACCTTTGGCGATCCCAAAATCGATCTGGACGCCCTGCGAGGCTGGAAAGACAACATCATCACCCGCCTCTCAACTGGACTGTCTGGCCTGGTGCGCCAGCGCAAAGTCACCCACCTGACGGGCTACGCGCAATTTGAGAATTCGCAAAGCGCGTCTATCGAAGGCGATGGGGATATCGACCGCGTAGAATTTGAACACGCCATCATCGCCACGGGTTCTCGCCCTGTCGCCCTTCCAATTTTTGCGCTCGACACACCGCGCATTTTGGACTCGACAACAGCGCTCGACCTCGACGAAATACCCAAAAGCCTCCTCGTCGTAGGCGGGGGCATCATCGGCCTCGAACTCGGCAGTGTTTACGCCGCATTGGGAAGCACCGTCACAGTCGTCGAAATGACCGACACTCTCTTGCCCGGCACCGACCCCGACCTGGTCAAACCCCTCGAAACCCGATTGCGTCAGGCATTCAGCGCCATACACACCAGCACGCGCGTCACGCATATCGAAGAAGTCAACACCGGTATTGAAGTACACTGGGAAGGCGAAGAATCGAAAACATCCGAAATATTCGACCGCGTCCTCCTCTGCATTGGCCGACGCCCAAATACAGATAATATCGGCCTTGAAAACACGGACATTGTACCCAACGATCAGGGATTCATCGAAGTCGATTCACAAATGCGTACAAACGACCCTCGCCTCTTTGCAATCGGCGACGCCGTCCCAGGTCCCGGCCTCGCCCATAAAGCCGCGCACGAAGGCAAAATCGCCGCCGAAATTCTCGCCGGTGAACCCGCGTCTTTTGACGCACTAATACCCTCAGTTGTGTACACCGATCCCGAAATTGCATGGGTGGGCCTGACCGAAACCGACGCTCTCAAACAAGACCGCAAAGTCGATATCGTGCGCTTCCCCTGGGCTGCCCTGGGCAAAGCGCATGCCATTGGGCGCATCGAAGGCCAGACCAAGCTCATTGTCGATCCCTATACCCAACGCGTACTCGGCATGGGCATCGTGGGACCAAACGCGGGCGACCTCATCGCCGAAGGCGTGCTCGCCATTGAAATGGCTGCCGTTGCAGAAGACATTGCCCACACCATTCACCCCCACCCCTCCCTCGCCGAATCCATCGGCATTGCCTCAGAAATCCACCTCGGCTCTGCGACCGACGTGTACATGCCCAAAAAATAGCTTCACACACTCAAATCCCCATACTGCACCTGCAACCTTCGCAACTCGGCCTTCAACTCCACCACCAGATCTGCGTACGCCTCATCTCCGTACACATTTCGCAATTCATTGGGATCCTCTTGCAAATCGAACAACTCCCAGTAATCGCCCTCGGCATAATATTCAATCAGCTTGTAGCGATCCGTACGCACGCCGCGGTGCGGGCCAATGCGGTGCGGTGTAAAATACTGGAACGACGGTTCTGACATCGCCTCTGCCCCCTTGCCGTGCAGCACCCACGAATCCTCAAAATAGGCGTAATAAACAGACGTACGCCAATCATCCGGCTCTGTCCCCTGGAGCAATGGACGCAAACTCTCGCCCTGCACACCTTCGGGAATTTCGACACCTGCAAAATCCAGAATCGTCGGCGCAAAATCCACATTCATCACCAGCGCATCAGTCACATTCCCGCTAATACCCCCATTTGGATAGCGCACCACCAGCGGAATGCGAATCGACGGCTCGTACATAAACCGCTTGTCGTACCATCCGTAATCCCCCAAAAAATACCCGTGATCCGACGTGTAAATCACCAGCGTATCGTCAGCCCAACCCGTCTCATCCAGATAATCCAGCACCCGCCCCAGGTTCTCATCCACACCGTAAATCGTGCGATACCGATCCTTCATAAAACGCTGATAAATCCAGTCCTTCTTTTCCCCTTCACTCAAACCCTCGGGTATATCGTCGTAATCGGGCGCCAGACTAATATCAAACTTCATATCTTCAGCCAGAGCCGCAATCTTCCGCGTCGCAAAATCATCGCCATACGTCTCCGGCTGGGGAATCTCGATATCCTCAAAAAGATGCGCGTGTCGGGGTGCAGGCGTAAACGGACGATGTGGTGCCTTAAACTGATACACCAGACAGAAAGGCTGTTCCCCATCCAACCCCTTCAAAAATTCAAGCGCCATATCCGTCGTTATATCCGTGGCATACCCCTCCTTTACGACCTCCTTCCCATCGTCGATATACGTCGGATCAAAATACACGCCCTGCCCGGGATGAATACACCACGTATCAAACCCACGTGGATCCTGCCGGATATGATACTTGCCAAACAACGCAGTCTTGTATCCCGCGGCGCGAAGCAACTCGGGAAACGTCGGCACATTCGGATCCAGATACTCAATCGCATCGGCTCTCTCGGAATTTCCACGAATACCGTGGACATGTGAAAAACATCCCGTCAGCACCGTACCCCGCGCAGGCGCGCACAGCGCATTGGTCGAAAAACAATTGTTAAACCGCGTACCCTCATTCCCAATGCGATCCAGATTGGGCGTATGCAAAATCGGATTGCCATAACTGCTCATCTCGCGCGGCGTGTGGTCATCGGTCATCACAAACAAAATATTCGGTCGCTTCATTTTTACTCCTTGTGCGAATCAACGAATCAACGAATCAACGAATGGAGTTCGCACCGACTTTGGGTGGTTGGGCGGGATTCGTCTATTCGTCTATTCGCGCTTTTCTCGTCTATTCGTCTATTAAAGACTTCAACGCTCGATAATACCGCAATTTCTCAACCCTCGGCATAGGCAGCGCACCGCTCGTTGACGGGGCGAGAAACAGCTTCGCGCCTTCCAACAACTCATCTTGCAAACCGTAATCTCGCTTCCCGCCCATCACTTTGGCGTATCCGCTCTTCCCATTAAAACAAATCACCGCGGGCCGATACCTCTGCATTTTTTCTCGCAACAATTCAAAACCCGACACATAATCGCCATCCGTCAGATCTCCAATCCCCCGCGTCGCTCGCCCCTTCACAATATCTGTCAGCCCGATATTATAATCCAAAATAGTCGCATCTTCCCGAGGCTCCAACAAGCGATCTGTCAGCCCGGCCTCGTACAAAAACGGCCAAAACTGATTGCCACGCCCCGCGTAATAATGACCAATTTCCGCGGACTTTAAGCTGGGATTAAACCCCACAAACACCAGATCCAGTCCCACGCGCAAATAATCCTGCAACACATAGTCAGCCATATTCCACACCCTTGTTGACACATCTCCCACAATTCGGTTAAATTACAACCTCGGAAAAATAAGACAAAGTTCATCTACGAAAGGAAATCTTCAATGGCAAAACTGAATAAGTACAGCTCACAGATCACCCAGAGAAAATCCCAGGGCGGATCTCAGGCCATGCTCTATGCCACCGGACTGACGCGCGCCGACATGGACAAAGCGCAGGTCGGCATCGCCTCGGTCTGGTACGAAGGCAACCCCTGCAACATGCACCTCAACGACCTCGCAGCCGAAACCAAAAAAGGCGTCACCGAATCCGGATGCGTTGGCATGCGCTTCAACACCATCGGCGTATCCGATGGCATATCCATGGGCACAGACGGCATGTCCTTCTCCCTTCAATCCCGCGACCTCATAGCCGACTCCATCGAAACCCTCATGGGCGCACAATGGTACGACGGCCTGATCGCATTGCCCGGCTGCGACAAAAACATGCCCGGCGTGGTCATGGCAATGGGCCGCCTCAACCGCCCTGCCCTGATGATCTACGGCGGCACAATAAAACCAGGTTGCGCCACTATTCAAGGCGAAGAACGCAAACTCGACATCGTCTCCGCCTTTCAAAGCTACGGCGAATTTCTCACAGACTCGCTCAGCGATGCCGAACGCCAGGAAATCGTCGAACACGCCTGCCCCGGTGCCGGTGCTTGTGGCGGCATGTACACCGCCAATACCATGGCCAGCGCCATCGAATGCATGGGCCTCTCCCTGCCCTATTCCTCCTGCACACCTGCCGAAGACCCCGACAAACACGCCGAATGCATTCGCGCCGGTCACGCTGTACGCGCCCTGCTCGAAGCCGACCTCAAACCGCGCGACATCATCACCAAACAATCATTCCTCAACGCCATTCGCCTCGCCGTTGTCACGGGCGGCTCCACCAATATCGTACTCCACCTGCTCGCCATTGCCAGAGCTTATGACATAGACCTCGACATCGACGAATTTCAACACATATCCAACGAAACACCCCTCCTGTGTGACCTCAAACCCTCTGGGCGTTATGTCATGGAAGAGCTTCACGACATCGGCGGGACACCCGCAATGATGAAACTCCTCCTCGACGCCAATCTCATCGACGGCGACCAGATGACAGTAACGGGCAAAACAATTGCCGAAAATCTCGCCGACATAAAAGCCCTTCCCCCTTATGGCACGGGTGAAGGACAGCAAGATATCGTAAGCCCCTTTAATGACCCCATCAAGCCAACGGGACATCTGCAAATTTTGCGTGGAAATTTGGCACCGGAAGGTTCGGTCGGAAAAATCACGGGCAAAGAAGGCGAGGTATTCAAAGGCGCGGCCAATGTATTCGACTGCGAGGAAGACATGCTCGCCGCCCTCGAACAGGGCAAAATCGAAAAAGGCAATGTCATCATCATCCGCTACGAAGGACCCAAAGGCGGGCCCGGCATGCCGGAAATGCTCACCCCCACGTCCGCATTGGCCGGTGCGGGATTGGTACAGGATGTCGCGCTCATTACCGATGGGCGTTTTTCGGGCGGATCGCACGGCTTTCTCATCGGCCACGTCGTTCCCGAAGCCATCGAAGGCGGACCCATCGCCCTCGTCCAAACCGGCGACCAGATCACCATCGACAGCCAAAAAGGCGAGATCAACATGGATGTCTCTGCCGAAGAACTCGAAAAACGCCGTGCAGCCTGGACTCAACCGCCGTACAAAGCCAACCGCGGCACACTTTACAAATACATCAAAAACGTAAAAACGGCTTCGGAGGGATGTGTTACAGACGAGTAATCAAACCCCATTTTCCACAAGCTCTTTGAGCGGCACATCTCCCGCTTGCGGAATATAAAAACTGAGCGGATCGGAGACCACACCTAAGAGTTGTTTTTGAATGGGATTTGCGCGGGCAACGAGTTCATCGGGCATATTGATATAATCCATAGGCTTGACCCAGCGATACGCATAACCCACAAAAACGGTCTTGCGCGGAAAACCCGACCAATTTCTGCCAATACCGTGATAGGTACGCTGTTCAAAAATAAATGCCGAACCCGCTTTGACATTCATATTGATCGCCCCCCTCGGATGACCCGTCGCCGGATCAATCGCCGGTCTGCCAAATAGCCGATTGCTCCCGGGCACGAGTTGCGTCGCCCCCGATGCAGGATCTGTCTGATCGCTGATGGCGTAGGCAATTTTGAGCAAAATACGCGGATGGGGTTCGGTCATCTCCCTGGAAGACGAACCGCCATCGCGGTGATACCCGCCCTTGCGCTTCACTTCTTCAGAAGGTTCTGGACCAGACGGCAAAACAATGAGGTGCGAAGTAATCATCTGGATATTCCAGTTGAGAATCTGCCATGCCAGAGGTGCCGTGGTCGGCCAGTCGAGCAACTGAAGAAAAGCATCGTGATGCACAATGCAGTTTCGCAAATTGAGCTTGCCCGTTTTCTCCAGGCCACCAGCAGCCTTTTCCCGATCGTAAATTTCATCAGTCGCCGCATTGAGTTCGGCAACCACATCGGGCGGCAGCGCGTCTTCGATCAAGAGATACCCATTATCCTCAAAAAACTGCTGCTGTTCATCTGTGAGAACAGCCCAATCGGATTGAACAGTCATAGCGATCATCTCCTTGTCATGGACTCGCAAACATATCACAAACAAATTTACGACCTGAAACCACGCGAGGCAAGCCATACTTGCTATCTATTGAAACCCTTCCCATCCACAATCATCCTGCGTATGCCATTTGCCACAACATCTATAGCTACTTGCACATCCTCTTCAAATGGCACAATCAAATCCGCGTACTCTCTCGTCGGCTCCGTATAGACGCGATAATTGGGCACAACATCCCGGCGATACCATGCCACCGCATCTTTCAGCGACATCCCACTCGACGTATTGCGCAACATGCGCCTGAGCACCCGCTCGTGTGTATCCACATCCAAAAACAGCTTGATATCCAGCAAAGCCCTCAGAGCCTCTTGCGAAAAAATCAAATGTCCCTCCACAATAACCAGCTTCTCAGGCGCAACCTTTTGGAGATCATCCCCTCGCCGGTACGCGCGCGTACCGGGCGGTGGCATTTCAATCGCCTGCCCTTCGCGCAGACATTTTACATGTGCGATCAAAGGCTCCCACAGCACAGCCCGCGGATGGTTTGCCGTTCGCTTGAGCTCACGCTCGTCTTCTGGCAGTGCTGACCAATCGCGGAAATAGCTGTCCTGATTGAGCACAACAGGTCCAAAATCAGCGAGCCTATCGGCCAGCATATCCGTAAAAGTCGTCTTGCCCGCGGCAGACCCTCCCGAAACACCGATTACGATAGGCTTGAATCCGTTTTTTTTATTCATTTTGCAATCCCATTGCACAAAACATACACATAGCGTATTTTTTTAGAATATCTTAGGTACCAATCAACGGTACAAGTTATAAATTCTTGAGCTACTCAGATAGTGTTGCTATCGTCATTGCGGCATGGTTTTGAGCCGCAATCCAGTCTAAAAAATAAAAACAACGCACTCTGATAGCTCATTGAGATGTAATTTTTGATTTCTGCACACCCGTAAAATATACACGCAATGTCTTATTTTTTGCAAAAAGAAGAAATGACATGAACACTTTGGCATCTAAATCACCGACCTCTGTTGTCAATGTTGAAACAGATGAGACGCATTTGACCGTCTTCCTAAATGACGGGCGTCGTATATCTGTTCCTCTTAAATGGTATCCCAGGCTGTATTACGGGACAGCAAGGGAAAGAAAAGATTGGCGTCCCTTTGGATTTGAAAACCGTGCAATCGCTTGGGATAGTCTCGACGAGCATATTTCTGTTGAAGGATTATTAGACGGGCGTCCAAGCAGCGAAAGTCCGCAATCAATTCAACGGTGGCTGTTGTCAAGCGGAGGCTGTAGGCTGAAATTATGAAATCATGTTTATCCGCAGAATGAAGGCGAGTAATGAACTGCTGGCGCAATTGTACACCGCTTCGAGCCTGAACGCAGAAAAAACGCGAGTGAGCGGTGTACAACTGGCCGCCTCTCAGGCCAGTTCATTTGAGCTTTTTACGCAGATAAATGCAGATGAACGTTGATTGACTTTCTGTGGTGAGTCTTTTACATTTTCTTGTTAGAAAAAGTGTAAAAACATCAAATAGGAGATTGTTGTGTCACTCGTCACAGTAACTCTTGATGCTGATCTGGCAGTTCTATTACAGGAACTTAATCAGCCTATTCAAGAAACGGCTCGTGAAATGATTGTTCTGGAGCTATATCGCCGAGGCAGCATATCCAGTGGCAAAGCAGCTCAATTATTGGACATGTCACGCTGGGAATTTATTCAGCATGCATCTCAATTGGGCATTGCTTTCTTTGATCTTAATGCGGAGGAATGGAAACGCGAACGACTTCAGGCTGATGAGCTATGAGTGATTTGCCCGTCATATCCAATGCAAGTCCATTGATTGCTTTGGCGCAAATAGATCATCTCGACCTTATGAAACAGCTTTTCCAGACAATTGTCGTTCCTCCAACTGTTGTAGAAGAAATCTCACCGACTGTAAGTATTCCCAACTGGATTGAACAACATGAGTTGTCGCAGCCTATTAGTCCATTTATCCTACGATCTTCATTGGGATCAGGAGAATGTGAAACAATTAGCCTGGCTTTAGAAATACAAGCGCGATTGGTTATCCTGGATGAACGTCCCGGACGTAGATTGGCTCACAGGTTGAGGCTGCCTGTCATTGGCACATTGGGGGTTCTGCTATCAGCGAAGCGCAAAGGTCTATTGCCAACCATTAGGCCGTTGATAGATGGATTACTGGCCTGCGACTTTCGCGTCTCTACTGATCTGTATGAACAGATACTTATTGATGCTGATGAGACTGAGTAACTAATGATTCTTCCAAATGGCATCCAGGCGACGCTTGACGCTGAACAAAATCTCTTTTCCATAGATGAAGCGGCGGTCATCTGAAGCACGTCAAACATGTTGGTCGCCAAACTTATCTTGCAAGTCCATCTCAAAAAACAAAAGGTCGTGAGGGTTTATTCCTCACGACCTTTTTCGTATCAAAAAAATACTATTATTTTTTGGTGACCCCGAGGGGAGTCGAACCCCCGTCTCCAGAGTGAGAGTCTGGTGTCCTAGGCCACTGAACGACGGGGTCACTCACAACAAGATGGCGACAACCTAATAAAGTTCGATACTTTTGTCAAGCCTCCCTACTCAACAAGCGCCTTGTAAACCAGAGGCTGAAAAGGCCGCGTAATATTGCCCGATCCGCGCAACTGGGTCCACACCATAGAAACCATCTCATTTTGCGGATCAATCCAGAAATGCGTCTTGGCAATACCCGACCAGTAATACGTCCCATTCCTGTCCTCCCACGCCGTCTCTGTCTCATCCACAATCACAGAAAAACCGTACCCAAAACCATCGCTCTTGCGCCGGCGGTGTCGGTAACGTGCCGTCTCCGGCAAATGATTAGCGGTCATAAGCTGAATCGTCTCCGGCTTCAAAATACGCGTACCGTACAACGCACCCCCATTGAGCAACATCTGGGAAAAACGGAGATAATCCCGAGCCGTACTCACCAACCCACCACCACCGGACTCCCGTGCATCGCGCCGCATATTGCTCTGACGGTTGCGCACCCTGAAATTGCCCTCATCGTCCTTTCCATACAGCGTAGCCATGCGATCGCGCTTCTCCTCTGGCACGTAAAAACCCGTATCGACCATCTCCAAAGGCACAAAAATGCGCTGCGAGAAAAACGCACCCAAAGACATACCCGAAGCAACCTCAACCACGCGACCGAGGATATCAGTCGCCACGCTGTAGAGCCATCGGGTACCGGGCTGAAAGCGCAGGGGAAGCTGAGCCACCTTTTGCGCGTATTCGACATTTGATCTAATCGAATACAAATCCGCAATCCGATAAAGCGTATCCACGGATGTCTGCCCAAAAATGCCATACGTCAAACCAGACGTATGCGTGAGCAAATTCGCAATCGTTATCTCGCGCTCGAGCGGCACCAGAACGGGATTCTCGGTCCCGCCACCCGTATAGACCTTTGTATCGGCAAACTCGGGAATAAACTTAGACACCGGATCGTCCATCTTCAGCTTGCCCTCTTCGTAGAGCATCATAATCGCAACACTGGTAACCGGTTTGGTCATAGAATAAATGCGAAAAAGCGTATCCTCAGTCATCGGCTTATTCGATTCCCTATCGCGCAAACCCGCAGTCTCGAAATGCACAATCCTGCCCTTTCGGGCGATCAGCGTCAAAACACCGGCAAACTTCCCAGAATCCACCAGTGCTTGCATTGCGGGCTGGATCTTCGCAAGACGCTCTGCAGAAAACCCCAACTCTGCGGGATCTCCCTGGGGAATTTCAGCAGCAAAAATCGGGTGTAAGAACAGAAAAACAGCCAGCAGAGCAAACAGGCTACGTTTTAGAAAGCACGTCATATAACTCCCCGCCTTTACTTTGCAAAAAAAAGGGTTACACCATTGCGATGTAACCCCTTCTCCTTATCTGGTGCGGATGCCAGGATTCGAACCCGGAACCGTCTGATCCGTAGTCAGGTGCTCTATCCAGTTGAGCTACATCCGCTAAAATCAAGAACTTAAGTATATTTGAGACAACACAATGTCATAAGACGAATAAAAGTATCAAAACTGCCAAATACTGTCAAGCGGAAACGGGCTATTATCCCCATAGCATAAGGCAATAGTGTTTTGGGTTGCCCCCAACACCGAAATGTATAATCATGGAGCAAAAGACGAATTAAAAATTAAAAATAAGGAACCACTCATGAACCTTGAAACGCAATTAATCCACGCAGGTGAAGAAGAAAAAAAATACGAAGGCGCGGTCGCGCTACCCGTATTTCAGAGCGCCACATTTTCATATAGCAGTGAAGACAGTTATCACGACATAAAATATCTTCGCCTGAACAACACCCCCAATCACACCGTAGTCCATGAAAAATTGGCGCAAATTGCAGGAGGCGAAGCCGCCGTAGTCACCGCATCGGGCATGGCAGCCATAACCACCGCCCTATTAACCGTATTAAAAAAAGGCGACCACCTCCTCGCACAAAATTGCCTCTACGGCGGAACGCGAGTCTTTTTGGCACGCGACATCGCCGACTTTGGAATCGACGTGGATTTCGTATCCGGAAACGCGCCACATGAATGGGAAAAACTCATCCGCCCCGAAACCCGCGCCATCTATGTCGAAACCATGAGCAACCCCCTCCTGGAAGTCGCCGACCTCCCATCCGTCGTCGCCTTTGCCCAAACCCACAACCTCATCTCCATGATCGACAACACCTTTGCCTCCCCGGTAAACTTCCGCCCCCTGCAAATCGGCTTTGACCTCTCCTTGCACAGCTGCACAAAATATCTGAACGGACATTCGGATATCGTCGCTGGCTGCGCAATTGGATCGCACGATCTAATCACCCGCATTGTGCATCGACTGAACATCATGGGCGGCTGCCTGGACCCACACGCCTGCTCTCTCTTATTGCGCGGCATGAAAACACTCGCCCTGCGCGTGGAAAAACAAAACGAAAACGCACACGCACTATCTTCCTTCCTGGAAAATCACCCCGCCGTAGAACGCGTAAATTACCCTGGCTCACCCAGCCACCCGCAACACAACTGTGCAAAAAAGCTATTTAACGGATGTGGCGGCGTACTGAGCTTTGAAATAGCCGGCGACAGCCGCGTAGCTGACGCAGTAATATCGAAACTACAATTGCCAATCTCCGCACCCAGCCTGGGCGGCATCGAAACACTCATCACCCGCCCTGTACAAACATCGCACTCCGGACTCACCGAAGAAGAACGCCGCGACGCGGGAATCTCCGAGCGACTGATCCGAGTAGCAGTTGGCATCGAAGCCGCAGAGGACTTATGCGCGGACTTTGAGCAGGCTCTGAGAGGCGTATAGCTAAGGAGAAACCATATGCCCGATAAAATCAAAATTGGAATGCTGAAAGCCATGCCCGAAAAATGGAATGTCGAGAACAATTGGGCGATATTTGAAAAACAATTTGAAACACAGGGAAAAGATACAGACGTATTCATAACCCCGGAATGTTTCCTGGACGGATACGCAGTCACAGAAAAAAATTGGACCGCTGAGCACTTTGCCGAAGTCGCTCAGGACATCGAGCAAAGCGCGTACATCCAACGGGTATGCGAAATGGCACACGCAGCACGCACCCACATCGTTTTTGGATACACTGAAAAACGCGCGGGATATTTTTACAATGCCGCTATATTAGTGAACCGCGCGGGAAAAATTGTCGGCACATATTACAAAACGCATCTACAATCGCACGATCACCGTTTTGTGCGCGGCGATGACCTGCCCGTATTCGACCTCGACATTGGCACCGTGGGCATAGTCATTTGTGCGGACCGCCGATGGCCCGAATCGATTCGCACATTGCGGCTCAAAGGCGCGAAAATCTGTCTCATGCCAACCTATGGCATGTGGCATGAAGAAAATGAATGGTGGATGCGCACGCGATCCTATGAAAATCAGATGTTCGTATGCTTCACACATCCCAACGTAGCCCTGATCACAGACCCACGCGGCAAAGTCGCGGCAAAATTGCAATCCAACGTACCCGACGTGTTAATCCACAAAGTCGATCTCAAAGACGCATCGGATGAAAACCATCTGAGCGACCGGCGTCCCGAACTCTACAGGGTAATGGGAAAAGTTGACCACTGGTCACAGCAGCCCGAATTTTCATCGCCCACCTACGGAGGGAAATAAACCATGTATCGCATTGGACTAATTGGCAATCGGGCGCACCAGAATAGTTACGGCCCGATCTGGTATGAACGAGAGGATTGTGAAATCGTCGCAGCGGCAGAGCACCACGAAGGCAAAGGCGAGGCCCTATCCCAACTCTACGGCCTTGAGGTCTCACAAGACTACGACGCAGTCCTGGAAGATCCGAACGTAGATATCGTCTCCATCTGCACGGACTTTTATCTCAAACGCACCCTGATCAAAAAAGCACTCGACTGTGGCAAACACGTCCTGGTCGATAAAGCCATCGCGCGAACCGTTGTCGAAGCCAGAGAATTAGTCGATACTGTCGCCGGCGCATCAAACAAAGTACTGCTAACCTATCCTTCGCGATTTTCGCCCGCGATGATAAGACTCAAAGAAGCCCTTGACCGGAGCGAATACGGACATATCTCCGCATATGCCCACAACAGCGTAAAACAATTTTTTGGCGACCTCATGGCTTATGTAAGCTATCCGACGCCAGCCGTGCAAAATGGCGGGGGTGAACTGATGAATTTGGGCAGCCATACCGTAGATGCTCTGCTCTGGTTTTTTGGCATGCCCAACAGGGTGAGTTGCCAAATGCAAAATCTCTACTTTGAGGAATACGAGCAATTTGGCACAGAAGACATCGCCACACTCTGGTGTGAATATCCCGATTTCACGGCAACACTCACCGCAGGAAGGTCAAAGGCACGAAGCGAGGATGCCACATTTGATTGCGTCAACATCACGGGCGAAGGCGCTTGGGTTCAGGTAGATCGCATGGGATATTCCGTCAACGGACAACTCGTCGATACACCACCGCCCAGAGCAGCGGGATTGGCGGCCTGTGTGTCGCATCTCATCGACTGCATCGAGCAAGACGCAAAACCCGTCACCAGTGCAGAAGACGGACTATCCGTTGCCCTGCTCACAACAGCCGCCTATCAAGCCGCACACACAGGCGAACCAGTCACCTTGCCCTTGCAAAATGAACAACATCCTCTCATCACAACAGAGGACCATGTGGTTAATCGTTTACTAGATTGAAAAGTCTGACCATTAGACCTGCAAGGCCATTGGAACAACTTTTGAACGTCGTATGGTGCGATCGCGTGTGAGCAATGGAATATCATGAACGACGCTGGTAGCGGCAATAAGTTCGTCCGCAGGGTCGCTTCGAAAGTCGAGTTGCGTTGAGGCACGCGCAACAGCAAGATCAATCGGCCACACATGCAGACGGCTCAGTGTGCGGACCACATCTCGGTCATCGAGGTCCATATCAAGACGACCGAGTTGAACGAGCTTAGCCAGTTCCCAGAACACAATGGCTGAAACAGACCACCTGTTCTGCGACAACAAGGCCTGCTCGGCTGGTCGAAGATCGCCACTGACCGCGAAGATAAGGATATGCGTATCAAGATTGAGCATCTGCTTCCCATTGGACGTCGGTCGTAAAGATGTCGCCACGGACCTTGACTTTGTGATGCAAACTGCCGATCAGATCAGCGCACAATTGGTCATAAGGTATGACGCACGCGACCGGCTTGCCGCGTTTGGTAACGACCAAACCTTCGGCATCCAATTGATCCAACAAGGCCAGACACTGCTCCTTGAACTTTGAGACTCCAATTGTTTTCATATCGTATGCTCCGTTTGAATTTAGCATAATATATAACTGGTCATTCTATTTGTCCATTTGAATGTAAACAAATCGTTTTTTATTTTCAATAGGAGGGACAAGATGAACACGTACCGCGCTGTAATCGTAGGCTTGACGGGCATTGGTGCCAGCCGCCCGCATGAAACAAGAGGACCCGTCTTTGGCGCCATGCCACCGTCGCACGCATCGGCATATCACAAACACGCACAGACAGAAGTCGTCGGCGTATGCGACCTGCGCCAGGAAGTACTGGATGACTTCTGCGAGCGATGGGGCGACATCTGGCCCGATGTGAACACATACACAGATTTCAGGGAAATGCTGGACAAAGAGCAGCCCGACCTCGTCAGTGTCGTGACATCTGATCACGCACACGCCGACATCACAGTAGCCGCCGCCGAAGGATCGGCACAGGCAATCCTGTGTGAAAAACCCATTGCCACAACCATGGAAGACGCCGACCGCATGATCGCAGCCGCCGAAGCAAATAACGTACCGCTCTCGATAGAACACACGCGCCGCTGGTATCCGAGTTATCTACAAGCACGGGAAATGATCCGATCCGGCGAAATGGGCCGTTTGCGAACCATCGTCTGCGACCAATTCGGAACGCGCGCCATGATGTTCCGCAACGGCACGCACATGATCGACATGATGTGCTTCTTTGCCGAAGCGAACCCCGAATGGCTGGTCGGCGAACTGGAACCCGGCTTCGAGCACTTCACCGAATACAAAGGCGATGGCGGACACGATCCAGCGACCGACCCTTATGCCTCTGCGTACATCCATTTTGACAATGACGTACGCGCATTTTACAACTGCCACAAAATGGCGTTTAACGGATCAAAATTTTCTCTAACCTGTGAAAATGGACGGATTGAAATCTCAGATCAAAAATTTGAGGTTATTACCCCACAAGAACCGCGCTGGTGGTCGCAGGCAGCAGTCCCCGTAGAGCCGTATATATCGATCCGACAAATTGGCGCAGTCTCGGAACTCATCCACGTCCTGGAAAACGGCGGCACACTCGTCTCGCCCGCCCGCGAAGCCAGAAAAACACTTCAAATCATGCTGGGCATATTGGACTCGCATCACGCGGGCAATCTGCGGGTCAATCTCTAAAAAAGGAGAATCCATGACGGATAAGCATCGCATCGAATGTCTCTTCCTCTCTCAAGAAGACCTTCTGCAAGCCGGATGCCTGGACATACGGTTGGCAATGAGCGCAGCGGAAAACGCCATGCTCGCCTACCAAAAAAACGACATCCTTTTTCCAGAAAAAGTAGTTCAGATTTTCAATGAGGACACCCAGGAACGCATTAACTGCCTGCCTGCGACCCTCTTGCCCGAAAAAATATGTGGGGCTAAGTGGGTATCCGTATTCCCGTTCAATCCCGAGAAATACGGCCAGCAGAATCTCTCTGCGGTCTTCATCCTATCCGAGATCGAGAAAGGCTACCCCATCGCCTTTATGGACGGCACCCTGTGCTCGAATATGCGCGTGGGTGCGATGGGTGGCATTGCCGCCAGGCATTTCGCAAGACCGGATTCCAGGAGCATTGCCTTCATTGGAGCAGGGGAGCAGGCCAAGATGCACTTGATCGCCATGAAGACGGTGTTTCCAGGCCTTGAGGAGTGCCGGGTTTCTGCCAAGCATGACCACGAAGAGCAGCAATTCATCGACGAAATGGCTGCCCTCTTTCGAGACATGCGTTTTTCCGCCGCCCATACAAATGCACAGCGGGCCATAGAGGGCGCCGACATTCTCGTCACAGCCACGAGCGCACAAGCCCCACTTCTCAAAGCGGCATGGATAAAGCCCGGCACTTTCTACAGCCATATCGGCGGCTGGGAGGACGAGTACGACGTGGCGAAACAATGCGATAAAATTGTGTGCGACGATTGGGAAACCGTGAAGCACAGAACGCAAACGCTCAGTCGCATGTATAAGGACGGACAACTCTCGGATGAGGACATTTACGCGAACCTCGTCGAAGTCGTCTCTGGTGAAAAAGGAGGAAGGGAGACCCCCGAAGAACGGGCCTACTTCAACGCAGTTGGCCTGGCCTATGTCGATGTGGCTATTGCATACGCGATGTACCAACGAGCCAGAGAAGCGGGAAAAGGACGGATGTCGAACATCCAGGAGACCATGATTTTCCAGCACGAGAACCTATCAGATTGGATCCGGCTGTAGGATCTATTTGAAGAGGGCAAACAGGAGCAAATCATGACCAGACGCAGACTACCCATCGGCATTCAGACCTTCCGTGAGATGCGAGAAGAGAACTACTACTACGTCGATAAGACACCCTATATTCGGCGGATGATAGACGAGGGCAAACACTACTTCCTGTCGCGCCCGCGTCGCTTTGGCAAGAGCCTGTTTCTGGACACGCTGAAGGAACTGTTCGAAGGCAATGAACCATTGTTCGATGGGCTTCACATCCACGACCACTGGGACTGGTCTGTTCGCCATCCGGTGATTCGTCTGAGTTTTGGTCGAGGCAACTTCAAAGAGCCGGGATATCTACAGACGAACTTGATGGCACAACTGGACGCAGTTGAACGTCGAGAGGGCATAAAGTCCGACTACACCACCGCGCCCGAGCGTTTCGCCTATCTGATAGAGGCGCTGCATGACCGTGCCGGGCAGCCAGTGGCCGTTCTGGTAGATGAATACGACAAGCCAATTCTGGACGCACTCGACGTACCAGAAGTCGCACGCGCCAACCGCGACTTCTTGCGCGGCCTGTACGCGACCATCAAGGACAGCGACGCGTATATCAAGTTCACTTTCCTCACGGGCGTCAGCAAATTCTCCAAAGTCAGCCTCTTTTCGGGCCTCAACAACCTTACTGACATCACCATCGACCCGCATTACTCCGCCTTATGCGGCTACACCGAAGAGGACCTCGACACGGTATTCGCGCCAGAACTGCCCGGCCTGGACCGAGACCAAATCCGCAAGTGGTATAACGGCTATTCCTGGCGAGGGGAGGAGAAAGTGTACAACCCCTTCGACATCCTCCTCTTGTTCCGCAACCGCGAGTTTCGCGCCTACTGGTTCGAGACCGGCACACCGACGTTTCTGGTCAACACGTTAGTAGATCGCGGAGTGAGTTCTATAGACCTGGACGATATGCTGGGCAGCGACGAATTATTATCTACATTTGACGTTGACGATATCGCCACTCAAGCACTGCTATTTCAGACTGGCTATCAGACCATACACCAGACCGAACCGCGCGGTAGCCTGACCTACTACCGTCTGGGCTATCCAAACCAGGAAGTGCGCCAGAGCTTGAACAGAAGCCTGCTGAACCACTTGACCGGGAACCCGACGCAGCAGGCAGAGCACATTGCCCGCCTATACGACCTGTTGCTGGTCAATGACTTCGCTGGCCTGGAAAATCTGTTCAAGGCATTCTTCGCCAGCATTCCCTACCAGTGGCACACAAACAACGACATAGCGAATTACGAAGGCTATTACGCCAGCGTGTTCTACTCCTACTTCGCATCGGTGGGATTGGACATCGTTGTGGAGGACAGCAGCAGCCATGGTCGTCTGGACATGGCAGTTCGCTTCAACGGCAATGTGTATCTGTTCGAGTTCAAAGTAGTCGAATTAGCATCCGAAGGCACCGCAATGGCGCAACTGAAACAGAAACGCTACGCCGACAAATACCGTGGCCGCGGTGAGCCGATACATCTCATCGCCGTAGAGTTCAGCCGGGAAACCCGCAACCTGGTGGGATTCGAGACAGCCCGCGCCTGAGACATGACCAACCTTATGACTGCCCTCGCCAACATCGAGATATATGAATTGAAAGGAAGTGATTGACATGAATTTGACTGTTGAATTAACAACCGATCAGGTCATTGATTTTGTCCAGCAGATACCGCCGGAAGAGAAGCGAGCAGTATTACTCGCGCTTGCAGAACAGGCAGAAGTCAATCGAGCGGCACGCATGGACTATGCCGAAGCGCAGCTTCGAAAGTTATGTGCGTCTCGGGGATTGGATTGGGACACGATGACCGAAGCGGAACGCGAGAATTTTGTCGATGACCTCATCCATGAGGATCGCGAATGCAACCCATAGTCGTTTATGATACAAACATTCTGTTGTCCAGTATCGGCTGGGGAGGCAACCCATATCGCTGTCTTGAACTGGCACGACAGAGCAAAATTGAAGGCTTAACCTGTCCAGAAATACTGAATGAATTGGCAGAGAAACTCACCACCAAACTCAATTTTTCGCCATCCCAAACCACAGATACAGTTGCAGATCTCCTGGGTTTTCTACGGCTGGTCAGGATTACCAACACACTCAAAGTCATTACCGCTGATTCAGACGACGACAAAGTGATCGAATGTGCCGTTGTGGGATCGGCAACCCACATCATTACCGGAGATCGCCGTCATCTTTTACCACTTGGAAGCTATAAAACTATCCATATCGTAACAGCCACAGACTTTCTCACACAGTTTCCGTAGAAATTAGCGTGGATTATGTGAATGGCGATAAAGAATGCCAACTGAACTTGTGACAATCTTGCGACATAACTTGCGACATCCACGCATTGGTCACGGCAAAAGCCAGACCCGGTATGAGATTAACCCTTAGCCTAACCCAATGTCCGGAATGCCGCCATCCGATTCTCTATCTATTGTTCGCTATGTTGTAATTATGCTCAACGTCAACCTGAAAAAATAAGCTACCATCACATGACAAAAAGAAACTTTGTTAAATCCCTAGCCGAATCGAATCGGCAGTTCTACGGCACGCCCGAAGGGAATGGAGTGCTCCGCGCACTCGACCTAACCTTCGAAAACCGCTGGATATACCTCTTTGAACTGGTCCAAAACGCGCTTGATGCCAAGGCCAACTCTATCTCACTGCGTCTTGCGAAAGATGATCAAGCCTTGATTTTCCAACACGATGGGCAGACCCCAATTAAAAAAAAGGATGTCAAGGGGCTGTCTCAGGTCTTTAGATCCACCAAAGGTGCTGCGTCCGTTGGTTTCATGGGCATCGGTTTCAAGAGCGTCTTCAAACGCTTTGGGGAAGCACGGGTATCGGGATGGGGTTGGACGTTCCGCTATGAGGTTCCCCAGAAGCAGGGCGAAGAGTACGGGGATTTGCAACGCGACATGCTCGGTGCCGTAATCCCGCAATGGGATGATACAATCGAAGCTCCCATTGATGGTTTTACCACGCGATTCGAGATGTGTCAGTGCTTGGACTCTAAGATGGATCTTCGATCAGATCTGGCTCGATTTCTTCCCGGCGAAGACCGCACGCTACTCGCAATCCTGGCTTCATGCGGACTGACTCGTCTAGAGGTGGATAAACAAGTATGGGAACTTGGGGTTACGGGAGATTCTGATGAATGTAGAGAAGCTGTCGCACTCTCAGAAAAGGAAAATCTGCTTTGGCAGATATTCTTCGTGAAATACGAGCCATCTCGAGATGCTATTGCTCGTCTGCTGGAACACCGAAAAATCCAGCCCAAACCAGAAGAACGCGAGCAGGTATATAGCGCGGCGGCTCGATCTCGCCGCGTGTTGGGCGTATTGCCGTTAGACGACAATGGTGTTCCCGCACCTCCGTCCAGAGGCCGAGTTTACGCCACTCTACCAACTGATGTTAAACTCCCGTTCGGTCTCCACATCCATGCGGACTGGCTGCTAACCATCTCGCGCACCGGGCTTCTGGAAATTGAGGAAAACGCTTGGCAAAGCGACATCGTGGACCAGATCGCGGACGTATTGGCGAACTTCCTCAAGTGGGTGCCAACGTTGCCGACACCAAAAAAAATTAAGGCGGCATTCTCCGCGCTCAAACCATCTTCTCCCGATGCAAACGGTCTCGAAGCATTGCTGACCAAAGATCGGTGGTTGCGCCGGTTGCAAGGACTGATTGAGGACTCTGCGGTGTTGCCTGTGTGGACAGAGGCTTCGGGCGTTTTGACTTTTTCAAAGCCGGGTAAGACTATCATTCCCCCCACAGCCTTAGCTGATGCGTTTACAAAGAAACCAGACTTGCGACCAGCAGTTCTCCTCAAAGGGCCAGTGCTCGCAGGTGAAATACTTGGCTCTGATACACGAAAATTGCTCAGCTATAATGAATTTTTGAGCGAAATGTCACCGCAAGAACTTGAACGGGTATGGGCGGACGGCCTGGAGGACTGGTGGAATGCACTTGGTGTCAATGAATCGGAACGTCAAGATTTGCTTTTTCATTTATGGGCGGCTATTTACGATTTAACAGTTGCTAATGAAGACTGGATAACGACAGACTTACGCTGTGTGAGAACAGATAGCGGTGCTTGGGTCTCCGTCAATGAGGTAAGGTTCTTCAACGAAGCCCTACCTACAGAGAAGGAACCCGGCGGCAAGGATGTGCGTAAGTTTATACGCTCAAGCCTTCCAGACGCAGACCACTGTTTACCATCTGCTTGGATCCGTGCGTTGCGACAGGGAACTGGCGAGGATACAAAATTGCATTTGTCAAAGGCTTGGACATGGCTTAATGAATACGCACGCCTCGTAAGTCTTCAAGAGATCGTTGAGATAGCCGTGAATGCCCTGGCGACAGCATCGGCACCAGACTGGTCGATACTCGTTCCACTCGGTCATTGGGCCAGGCACCGCAACCGTCCTGATCTGATCACCCATGTTCTGGTAGAATCGGATGGCATCAAAAAAGGCGTCCCCGTTGATGAGGCACTCTTAGCCGATCCTTATGTTGAGCACGGCCAAAGTCGCCGACTGTTGTTTCCAGCATTATGGTCTATTTCTGCTGACTATATAGACAAGGATCCTGATTCTGCAAGATCATACCAGTGGCGGGCTTTTTTTGAAGATGCCGGTGCCAAGGGTGCCCTTGAAGTGCGGTCAATTCAATCGCATCGATCCCGAAGGGAGTGGCGACAAGTGGAAGAATTTCTTGGGTGCAGTGTGTACAAGTCGAATAGGTCCGGTTACAAACTCTTCGATTTCGACATTGAGCCAACTCTTCCGGATCCGAGCGCACCTAATGGAGTAAGGAGAGCAATCTATACTTGGATTGAGGATGGCTTCCGTAACCTGCACAACACGGGCTTCAGAAATGTCTCCTACTTTTACTATTCCTCTTACAACCCAAAGGGAACACATAGCTCCCGCTGGGTACGTAAACTCTCCCAACTCGCATGGGTGCCCTGTACCGACAGTCAACTCAGACGCTCGGAGGATGTTCTCCCAACTCACGATCCAGCGCGAGAGAATGCACCAGTTGCAGTTCTATCTGCCGACCTTATTGATGTACTAAACGATGAAGGGGTGAAGTTCGGTACTGCCATTCCCGAAGCACGATCACTCCAAAAACTTTTGACACTAGGGAGCCAACTGGATTCTACTGAACTCGGTTCGCTTATCCGCGAGATCCGCGAAGAGATTGAAACAGATGAGGATAGGGAGTATTTCAAAAGGGCTTTGGTAAATTTGACGTTACCCTCCAGTGAGGGCAAACGAGTGCCACTTCTGCGAATCGTTCAGCAAACCGGGGGGCAACTGCGAGGCACACTCGGTGGCTGGATCTTTCCGTTGACGCGCATCGACGAAGCGTTACAAATAGAACTATCACACCCCGACTTCCCATACAAGTTCCCGGAGACGACGACAGGTAAACAGGCACTGGAATACATTCAAGAGGTCTGGCAGCGTGCCCAATCTTCGCCGGAAGGCTTGGCGAACGAAGTGCGCGATGTGCTACCAACGGCGTATGCGCATTGTCTCGCTGACTGCGATGAAGACATCCCGCTTTCCGAGCAGTGGAATGTTGTCCTATCCGAAGCAATGGTCTTCGCCGACCGGGAATGGATCGCATTGAACGGCACTGACGACATCTACTTCGACGACCTTGAAGACCGACGATTTCTTCCCAGTGGAGTTGAATTGCGAACTGTCACTGGCGGACATCTGGGCAATTCTCAAAGCGAGCAACTTCGTACCTCAACAGCCTTGGGACTGCAAACTCTGTCGTCGTGCATCGAGATGGATTGGCAAAAAGGGGCATCCATTGCAACTAATTGGTCTCGCAAGTTTCGTCTCATTTGCAACCTTCTTCGGCATGTGCGGGGAAGTGAGCAAATGAGACGCGCAAATGAGCACCAATTGGATCTACACATTGATTGCGTCGAGACGCTTAGCCTCTCGGTTCGTGTCGGTGATACTGACGAAGAAAACGTGCCCGTGAATGCGCGCTTGCACGACGGTTGTTTGACGGTCACAGGTAGGCCCGTTCAGTTTGGGGCGGATGCAGCCAAAGAACTGCTGCGCCACTTTTCCTTCGGTCAGCGCGGAGATCTCTCTGCAGACCTCACCGGCATGTTGGGAGCGATTGACCTTGAAGCGGATTTTCAGCTTGCAGTGCAGAAGTTTATGCGCTCCTTCGCCCAAGACTTTGAATTACCTTCTGAATTCTCAAGTCAGCCATCGGGTGAGGAAACCCAAACACAGGAGAGGGTGAGCGGTCAGGGCAATGGAGCCGATGATGACCGGAAAAATCAGACAGATCCCAACTACGAACATACTACAGGAAATGGCGGGTCCTTTACTCGAAAACGTGCTCTGGCACGACAACGAGCTTTGGCGGAGGAACTTAAAAATAGCCTAAAAGGCGAGGTCGCTCCAGACGACGAAAATTACGATGCAAACGGGTCAGAGGATCCTACGAGAAGTGAAAATGAATTACTTGGCGACGAGATATATCGCGAAGTTGCCGCTCAGTACGAGCGTGAGTCTGGTCGTATTCCAGAGTTGGGTGATCCACATCAAGAAGGCTGGGACCTACGTAGCGTTGATCCTGATACGGGATTGGAACGCCTGATCGAAGTCAAAGGCAAAGGCTGTAAGTGGATCGATGATGAAGTTGTCGAACTGAGCCGGGCACAGATACGCAAGGCTTTTGAAACATCGAACGGGGTCGCTTGGTACCTCTACGTCGTCGAACGTCTGGATAATGAAAACTACCGAGTGCTACCGATTCCAAACCCGATTACCACTGCGAACAAATGGATGCTCAGCGGTCAATCCTGGAGGATGATTGCCAAGGAACCACGCTGCATCACTGTGGCAAACATAAGTAAAAACAGCTCCCAGCCTTCTGAGTGATCAAAACACATTTTTAGGTATTATGGGAGTAACATCAAATCTCTTTTTCCACCAGGCCGCTACGTACAGCACCATGTAGTAATGGTTATCTTAATGGAGAAACCAATATGGCACTGACCGCACAAGAAATCTTTGCCGAAACCGTTCAAACCCTACCACCTGACGAACAGTTTCGTCTCGCAGTGCTGATTTTACAAGAGCTATCTGTTGAGAACCAGAGTGACACCTGGAACGAACAAGATAAAAAAGATTTAACCACGGTCTCCTTACAGTACGCGGCGACACTTTATCCAGAGGAGGAGGACCTTGTTTAATCCGGGCGATGTGATAGTGCTTGACCGCCTGAAACCTTGAAGGAGAAAAACCCTGCCCTATACTAATTATACGTCTCAGGAAATCGAATCACGCAGTGAAGCAATATATGTACAACAGATCCGTGACAAAGTGAATCCTCAGCACAAAGGCAAGTTCTTGGTCATAGACATTGAAACAGGGGAATACGAAATCAACGCTGACGATTTGGTCGCTACAAAACAGCTACTTGCCAAATATCCCAATGCAGTCATTTACGGTTTGCGAATCGGGTACCCAACCGCCTATCGCATTAGTTTGTAGTCGCCTATATGTTTTCTCAAAAAAACGAACTGGATTACTGACATTGTGCTTGCTCGTAGCGGCTTAAAACCATATCGCTACGCCGTAGGCACGACGACAGTAATGACAACCAAAACCACTGGATTGCGGCTAAAACCATGCCGCAATGACAGGTGATGTGGTGGTGCTTGACTTCTCTGGAGTAATGGGCATTCAAATGTAGAGAAATGCCCACTGAACTTGCGACATAACTTGCGACATTCACACAATTGAGGAGTTTTTACATGGAAATTCTACTTTTGCTGGCATTCTATGCTATTCCGACCATTTTAGCGTATGTGTCCCGTCATAATAATAGGGCTTCCATTTTAGTGATCAATCTATTTCTTGGATGGACAGTAATTGGGTGGATTATCTCTTTAGCTATGGCCCTTACAAATAATGTAGAAAAACGATCTACTTCTAATAAGTTGAATAAACCAAAAATTGCAATAAACCCAAAACCGCTATACTCAGCCTACACAGAGAGCCAAAATGATACCCGCGAGTCACCTCACGATTTAGATCGTAGTATATTCCCTAAACACCCACTTTTTAAGGCCAGTGCTTTTTTTGTTGTAATCGTTGTAGGACTTATAGCTATCGCCGCTCTTGTTGAAACTATTTCCGAAAGACGCGAAGGACCTGACTACTCCAAAATTGACTATTCTGAAACTGATAAACTAATAGCGCAGCGTCGGGCGCGGACGGATAGCATAGATCGTGAGTTACGTAAAACCGACGGTAGTCGTAGCGCGGCTGCCTACGTAGCTGCGGGTAACAATCTTAATTACGACGATCTTATGACGGACGCCCGGATTAAAGCCAAGAAAATAGATCAAATTTTACACAGCGATATTTATCCGCCGGAGAGTAAGCGTATCACGGTAACAGGACATATTGTGAATACGGGGCAAAATAAGGATCAATACGGTAGTGATACTGTATCGATGAGCATTCTTGTTGGTTCAAAGGGGTACATGGGATCTTTTAATCATAGAGAATCTCAAAAGTTGTTCGGTCAAATGGCAGCATTGGTTCATAGTAAAGCTAAAGGTGGGCAATACAAGGATATACAAATCACAATAAGCGGCATTCCCGCATTGGAACAAGTGTCAAGTAATTACACGCTACTTCAAAATTGTCGGTTTATCGCATGGCATCTCAAATAGGAAAAGGTACATCTATAACCCCACAACAAAACCTCGACTAATTATGGTCGAGGTTTTGTTATTTGTCCTGAAATGTTTTGTTGGCGTATAATAGTATGGGCACTTTGGTATGTAATTCCCACAATTGACTTCACTCAAAGAACCCCTCATCGTGGGGCCGCAAATCGATCTCGAAACCCCAGGCACCTTTGTCCTGTTGCACCAGACGCCAATAGGCATCGGCCACGGCGTCAATATTCATGAGAGGTTCACTCTCCTCGACATCCCCTCTCTCGTGCAATAGAGGGGTATCCAGCACCCCGTCTATGATAACGTGAGCCACATGAATACCCTCGGGCCACAGCTCGCGGGCCAATGCCCAGGCCAAACCGCGCACCGCAAACTTGGCACTGCTAAAGGCAATGGCACCTCCCCGGCCCCGAATGGACGAAGTAGCGCCAGTGAAAAGGATAGCACCGCCACCCGCAGACAGCATATCGCCGACCACTTCCTTTGCACACAGAAAGGAGCCGTAGGCACACACGCGCCAGGACAGTTCAAACTCATCCAGGGTCAGTTCGTGAAAATCTTTCCAGGAGGCATTGCCAGCGTGGTTAATCAGGACATCAACCGGGCCCAATTCCTCGCGCACCCGGGCAAAACTCTGGATCACCTGCTGGGGATCGGTGATATCCGTGGGTACAGCCAGAGCCTTCACACCCTCTTGCAGCAGTTCTTCAGCCAGTTCCTGGATATAATCAGGGGACCGGGCCAGCAACCCCACCTGATAGCCTTCGCCTGCAAACTTCCTCACCAGCGCGGCACCTAAACCAGAGCCGACCCCTGAAATAACAGCCGTTTTGGACATAGTACTCTCCTTTTTTTACAGACCTTGCGCCCCCATCGGATGCGGACCGTGAGTCATCACACCCTGTCGCGCACGGGCATAAACCGCATCCTGAATCTCGAGAATACGCACCGCATCAACAATCGTCGGCTCAAACGCATTGCCCTCGCGGCTCGCGTCTAACGCTTTACCCATCACGCGCTGCATGCGCTCGCCATGCGAAATATCCTCGCTAAACTGGACGCCCTCAGTCGTATGAACCTCAATCAAAGGCTCGCCATTGCGACCGTACTGCTCAAAAACCGAAGCCTTTGTACCGATAAACCGAAAAAAATGATCCCCACTGCGCGTACCCGCCGGATAAGTATAACCGGACTCAACGATCCCGGTAATCCCGTCATCCGTCCGCAACACGCCGACACCGCTATCCTCCACCCCCCGGCTGTACATCGCATTGGACATCACCGCACCAACAACGGAAACACGCCGATCGCCAACAAACTGCAAAAACGTATCAATCCCATGCGCCGCCTCAACTGCCCAGCAACCGCCACCGGAAATACCCGGATCATTGTGCCACGCTGACGGCGTCGGATCATAGCGGGACGGAGGCCCATTATTCAACCTGCTATTGTACAGCACCAGATCGCCCAAACTGCCATCTGCCACCATATCTTTTACCACACGGACAATTCGGCTCGCGCGATTGGGCAGCACCAGCGCACTGAACACACCATACTTCTCCGAAGCCTCCGCAGCGGGACGCAAGCGATCGGCACAATCGGCAAACGGCTTATCCAGAAGATAGGGAACGCGGCGATCCACACATGCTTGCACATGAGACGGCATCTCGACGTGCTTCCCTGCAACAAGTGCCGCATCTGGCTGACACGCATCGAGACACGCACCCGCCGACTCGAACCCACGGCACTGAAACTCCTCCGCCAACTGTTGTCGGGGACCTGCATCGCCATCCATAACACCGACAATATCGTGACCGAGACCGTGCGCCGTACGCGCCATACCCCGTCCGTGGTGACTATAGGAAAGAACAACCAATTTCATGCATTTTCTCCTTCTTAATCCAACGCCACAATAGATCGGCACAAAACTTTACCGCGCTCTGACAGAGAATCGTAAATCGCGCGGGGCATCTCGCCATCTCGGCCGGGTCGGCGAAACCAGGGCGCGTAATAGCCCACACTCGTCATAATACGCACATCCCGAGACATATTGGGCGTCCCCCCGTGCCAGCAGCGCACATCTCGAAAAATCGCCGACTTGCTCGGCGCGCAAGCCACGGAATGCTTCATCCAATCGGGTTCATCCTCCAGACTGGGAATCGGCTGGCGCGAGCGATGGGTGCCGCGGATAAATCGCGTAGCCCCATTCTCCACACTAAAATCAATCATCGGAAAATTGACCACAATAAACGGCACCGGAACATCCATAATCGTCACCCGCTGCTCGGGATCATTGATCAAATCGGGCATATCGCGGTGGAGATGCTGGATTTTTGCACCCGGCAGCGAATAATCGCCGCCAGCACCACTGCACACAAACTGATTACTATTGAAAATAACTTCAATAATAGGTAGAATAGTAGGCAGATCAACCAGCATCGCCCATTCGGGGTGATGGATCTGCGAACCAAACGAATAACGCGCAAACCCCCTATTCGCCTTCTCCAGCGGAACCGCGCTCGTCTGTTCTGCAACAACGCGATGCGCGCCCTCCATAAGAAAAGCGAACTGATCATCGGTCAGCGCATCCGTCACAACCGCAAGCCCATCGCGATGAAAAACAGCGGCAGCGCGGTCAACTTCTGACGGTTCAATAAGTTCGAGGTCGAGCATAAGATCTCCAAAGGAGGTTGTTGTGGTTGAAAAAAAAGAAAACCTGCAAGATACGTACACGCCTGGTGAATACGACCCCGCGCTCTACAAATACGCCCACATCGCCGAATCTGTTGACGGCTTTGAAAACGTGAGCGACGAACACATCGCGCAATTTCACGCACAGGGCTTTTTGCCAATACAGAGCGCGTATTCCAGCGCACAGGTCAACGACGGCATGGCCGCAGTAAAAGAATTAATCGCGGGACAAAACCGCGAGTTCCGGGGTGTACAATTCGAGCGCGGACGCGACAAACAGGTCAAACGATCAGAGGGTCACGCGCGCGAACTACTCGTGCGAAAACTCACCCGATTTGTCGGATTCGACCCGCGACTGAACGCATTTGGCGAAGACCCCCAACTGATAGATATCTTAACCCGCATCATGGGGGAACCGCCCAAATTATTTGCCAACCAGGCCATGTTAAAACCGCCCGGCATTGGACGCGAAAAACCCTGGCACCAGGACCACGCCTACTTTAACGTGCCCATGCACACCTGCATCGTCAGCGCGTGGGTTGCCCTCGATCCCGCGGATCCCGAAAATGGATGCATGCACGTCATCCCCCAAAGCCATCGAGCAGGTCCCGTCATACATTTCAAAAGACGCGACTGGCAAATCTGCGACACCGATGTTGTCCGCAACCACATCACCGCCGTCGCCCTGCAACCCGGTGGCGTACTACTCTGGCACGGGCGATTGCACCACGGCTCCCCGGAGAATCGATCAAACCGCCGTCGCCGCGCCCTGCAACTGCATTACATCCCCGGATCCATAGAGGAAATTTCTTCAGAAGAACGCCTCGCCATCTATGGCAACGAAGGCAAGGACGTGACGTGTTAGACCTGTGTCATCGAATCCTCGTCGCATCTTCCCTGGGACATATCGCCTCGCCTCCGGCAATGGCGACGCGCATCGCATCGAGACCATCTTCGTGCGTAACGCTAAATGGCGCATCGTCGATACACTGCGTAATAAAATAATCGAGCTCATTCTTATACGACTCGCCAAAACGGGTGATAAACACGGGCACATCGGAGCCATAATCCCGCAAAGGGAGGGATTCTTTGTAAATCACACCATCAGGACCATACGCCTCCACCTCAACCCTGTGCGGATCCTCCTGAAAATGCCCCACGTGAATCACCCCGCCATCGCCATAAATCCAGGTCGCATTGCGATATCCCGCAACGTGATTGCGACTGACCATAACCTGACCAATTAAGCGACCGGGAAACCACATCTGTAAAAAAGCATCGTCGTAATCCTCTTCAACAGTACTGATAGTACAATTGTAAAGATTGGACCCAAACGCGGCCACATATTCGGGCATGGAACCGCCGAGCAACCAGAGAATCTCATCGCAATTGTGAACAGCCATATCGGTAAGCAAGCCCGCGCTATTATAACCATCTGGCGGTGGAATAGGGTCCTCCAGAACCGAAACAATCTTGAAAACATTGCCGATGGCGTTTTGTTCCAACAACGCTTTTGCCCTCAACAACGGCGCGTCAAACCGGCGCATAAAAGCCAGCATCAGCGCGTTTTTCCGCCTAGGATCCCGATTCAAATCGGCAACAAAAGCCTCGGCGGACGCGAGCGAATGGGTCAGCGGCTTCTCCAAAAGCACGCGACAACCCGCATCAACAAGTACTCGCGCATCGCGTTCGTGATCTTCTGTGCGTGACGCAACAAGCGCGGCATCGATCAAATCCGACGCTACAAGATCAGACACATCGTTAAACGCGTGAATCTCCGTCGCCTGATCTGCCTGAAGCTCTGCAGCCACGCGACTGGCCGTATCGCCATAAGTATCGGACACAGCGACGAGTTCGCACACACCCGTTTCCCGGGCGAGTTCTTGAACATGCCGGGCGTGAAAGACGCCAATGCGCCCAACACCGACCACGGCCATGCGGATGGGTTTATTCATAGAAAATTCCTCTATTACAAATTATGCGGAAATTTGAACGACCTCTCCCGTCTCAACACTATGGCTAATCGCCTCTAAAACGCGCATATTCTCATAGGCATCCTCAAGACTCGAGTGAGGCTGTATATCGGCTTGCAGCGACTGTGCCCAATGCTGCATCTCTTCGAGATAGCCGGGACGCCCGACGCTGTGAAATGCGGTATTGAGATCCCATTCTTCGGTAGGCGTATCGGCGTACCCACCGCCAGAATCGAGCCATGTCGGAACGCGGTAACGGCGCAACTTGCGCGTCTCAAACACCTGAATTGCCTGACTATTCGTACCCTTGACAAAAATCATCGCCTCCAAAACCGGACCCGTGCCGAGTGTCATCGTACCGATGCCACCATTCTCATAACGCAAATTAACGGATATTGACACCGTACCAGACGCACCATCAACAGAACCCAGCGCAAAAACCTCGCTGACCTGCCCCATAAAAAAACGCATGCAATCGGTAGGATGGATAACCTGATCAATCATAAAGGGCCACGCAAAAGGCGATCCCATCTCCTGTAACCGAGGACCAGGCGCCATGTAGCGGGTATGGTATTGACAAGCATTGCCGAACGCCTCATCGTCCATCAACTCCCTGGCAATCTGATGTGCGGGGGCATGCCGCCACATTGTGCCCACCATCCCTGTTTTACCGGTAGCAACTGAGGCATCGACCAGCATCTTCGCACCCTCAGAGGTAGTCGCGGGCGGCTTCTCGGTATAGATATGATAACCTCGCTGAAGACACGCAATGCCGATATCCCGATGTAATTTGTCCTCTGGCCTGCCCACAACGGCAACAGCGTGGAGATCTTCATGCTTGAACATCTCGTCGTAATCGGTATAATAGCGGAGTGCGCCGAACCTGCGCGCATTTGATCTCGCCTTCTCCTCGACGAGATCGCAAGTAGCGACAAATTCAAACTCCGGCACCAGCGGTATGCACCGTTGCAATTGCGACGACATATTACCACAGCCAATAAATGCCACTCGGATTTTGTCCATGATATATTCTCCGTGAAATCTATCGTTCAAAATATTCTATTGAATGTGAATGAATAGCCATCCATGACCTCTGTCAACCTCATTCTGGAGGTAAAAAATGAAAGTAGCAGCAATATTTGGTGAACGCAAAGGCGGCGTAATAGACGTACCAGATCCAAAGCCAAAAGACAACTGGGTACTGGTAAAAATTCACGCCGCGCCGATGTGTACAGAATACAAGGGATTTACAGGCGGCAGAAAAACCACCTCTCTGGGACACGAAGCAGCCGGCGAAGTCGTTGAAATCGCCCAACCCGGGCGCGTATCAGTCGGCGACCGCGTAGCCGTCATGCCCCAATATCCGTGTGGTACATGCCCATTGTGTGTCAGCGGCGATTACATCCACTGTCAACAAAGCGCCAACTTCGCCGAATTCACGGGCGGAGAAGAAGGCCGAGCCACCATGGCACAATACCTCTTAAAA
Organism: Gemmatimonadota bacterium; assembly: GCA_009838845.1. Taxonomy (NCBI): domain Bacteria; kingdom Pseudomonadati; phylum Gemmatimonadota; species Gemmatimonadota bacterium. The sequence goes on from VXRD01000120.1 coordinate 105,461, forward strand.
CCCGACTGGCTACTCCCAAAAATTCCCGACGACGTCTCTTATGAACACGGCGGAATGGCCTGCTGCGGTCTGGGACCCACATTCGGCGCAATACAGCGCATGCAAGTAAATGCCTATGACACCTTCATGGTCACCGGCCTTGGTCCCGTGGGACTTGGAGGCGTCATCAACGGCAAACACCTGGGCGCGCGCGTAATAGCCGTAGATATCAACCCCTATCGGCGCGAAAAAGCACTCGAACTGGGCGCAGACGAAGCAATCGATCCCCTCGAAGAAAACGCCCTGCAACAAATAATAGACCTCACCAACGGCATTGGTGTAGATGCCGCCGTAGATTGCTCGGGCGCCGTATCTGCACACCGGTTGTGCATCGACGCGGCGAGACGGCGTGGGCAGGTGGCATTCGTGGGCGAATGCGGAGAAGAAACCCCCTTGCGAATCAGCCAGGACATGATCCGAAAAGGCATCACACTCGTCGGCTCATGGCATTACAACTTAAAAGACGTACCAAAACTCATGCAAGTCGTCCGCGCAAACACAGACAAATTGGATCGGATGATCTCACACACATTCTCACTCGAAGACATACAAAAAGCCTGGGAATTGCAAACCACAGGCGCGTGTGCAAAAGTCGTATTGAAACCGTGGGCGTGAAGGAGGAAGAACTCAATGCTTAAATGTGCAATAATCGGCGTAAGCGGCGGACGCGCGCGGGGATTGGCAGAAGCGTATCAACACATAACGCACGGCAAACTCGCTGCAATCTCCACCCGAACAGAAGAAAACCTGCACGCATTTGGCGATACGTTTGACGTCGATACGCGATATTTAGACTATCGGGAAATGTTTGAAAAAGAACAACCGGACCTGGTACACGTAAATACCCCGCCCAGTGTGCGACTGGAAGTATTCGAAGCCGCGGAAAACGCCGGAGTACCCGCTGTCCTCGTGGAAAAACCCATAGCAATTCAAGGAGAAGACTGGCGCGCAATCAAAAACTTTACAACAACCGCAAAAACCAAAATCGCGGTAAATCACCAGCTACACTTTCACCCGCGCAGACAGCATTTGCAAAATATCGTACAGGAAGGAAAAATCGGCGACATCCGATTTATCGAAGCGAGCTGCGGCATGAACCTGGCGTATCAGGGCACCCATGCACTGCAAGCCATCGCCGCCTTTCATCCAGACGGCATCCCCACAAAAGTAATGGGACAAACCTCTGGCACAGACGGCCTGGAAGACACGCCCAAAAAACATTTCGCGCCCGACCAGTGCATCGGAGCAATAGAATACGCCGATGGCCTACGCGCCCAACTCATCTCGGGACCATTTGCCCCCCGCGTAACAAATGAAGACCGCACCAATGTCCACAAGCGCATCGCCGCCTATGGCACGCGGGGATATGTACACTGGACCATGTGGTCGTGGGAAACAGGTATCGATGGCCACATTGAGCGGGGCACGCACGAATACCCGGACGAAGACATACTCGGACAAGCCGCCATGACAGACGCCATGCTACAATGGATAGAAAACGACACAAAGATCCATCCCCTGAACCTGGACCTCGCCTTGCGCGACTTCAATATCATCCTGGGAATCTACACAAGCGCACTGGAACATCGGCCCGTAGAACTGCCCTTCAACCCAGCGGATAATCTGATAGATGCCTTGAGAACACGCCTTTAGAACTTCTCAATCCCAGATATAGTCCGTCGCGCCTTCTTCACACGCAAAAGCCGACCCGATCATCGTATTCAAATCGCCTTGCGGACGATAATCAATCAAACTCTTGGCCTTGCCAATGGCATGGTCATACATGTACTGGAGGGGAACTCTGACCTCAAGCGGCTCAACCCCTCTTCTTTCTCCAATCAACCGCGCCCCTTCGGTAAAAGGAAATGGCTCTGGCGCGCCGGCATTGAACGACTCGCCCAGCGCCGCGCCGGAGTTCAGCGCACAAACCAGACAATGGGCAATATCGCGGGCATCCTGCGGTTGATAAAGCCAGGGGCGTCCATCCTCATCCGTAATACTACACGGTTGCTGCGGAGACGCCGCCTTCGCTTCAATATCGTGCCACAGTTCCGTCCCATCGGCCATATAGAGTTCCGTACCGGGTCTTTCCTGGCTTTTCTTCAACAAATTGACCACGCGCGCAACGCTAAACTGATTCAAAATCTTGGTCCCGGACAAAACGTGACTCGGACGCACAATAGAATAGCGTAAACCCGTCTCTCGATTCGCGCGTTCTGCCATCACCTCGCCAAAATACTTGGACATAGAATACTCGCCATCCGGCCGTTTGGGATGCAATTCATCCACCGGATGATAAGCACACGGAACATTTTCGCCATTATTGGGAAACACACCCGAAGAACTGGTATAAACATAGCGTTCGAGACGATCGGCAACGCCCTCACACGCGCGTGTAACCTGGATATTGATCTGATTATTGAGCTCAAAATGCGGACCGACGAGATTGGCGGTATGAATAACCGCATCCACGCCCTCGACGGCATCTTTAACATAAGATAAATCCGTCAAATCCCCCTCGCGCAACTCAATATCGACACCATCGAGACGGCTGCGCGCGGGATCGTCGGAAAGAATGGTCCCACGAACTTCACAATTCTGGTCGAGCAACTGGCGCACCAGCCGGCAACCGACCTGTCCGGCGGCACCTGTAACGAGAACCTTCATAAAATCTCCTTTTGATTTTTTGATCTACTACATAGAACCCCTTGTTTGATACGCATCTGCCCTTGCTTGCCGCGCCGTCTGTTTGTTCTTTTGCCAATATGCATCAACGGGCTTATCGCGCGTCTGGGGTGGCGTCCTGAACGTAAGCGTATAAGCCCTCCGCGGAACATCTGTGCGATTTGGCTCTGCGTAGTGAAGCATATAACACGCGTGAAGCGAAGCCCCACCAGCCGCAACAGGGCAAGGAACCGCCCGCGCGGCATACTGTTCGGGATCATCGACCTCAAGACCGTGAATGCGCGGATCCCGGTTAATACTGTGATGCGGCAAAACATCGAGCTTGTGGCTACCCGGAATAAACTGCAAACAGCCGGATTCCACCGTCGCATCGTCCAGCGGCATCCAAAAATTTACACCTTTGTACGCCATAGTAGGATCGTGATACGCCTGATCCTGATGCCATGGCGTTGGCGCACCAATACGCGGCGGCTTGTAAATCATGTGTTCGCCATTCCTATCGAGCATATCAGAACCCAGCAACTGCCGCGCAATCGCCCGCGCATTAGCCAGATAGAGCGTATCCTTCAACTCGGGCGCAAAACGGCTGGGACCGAGCATTTGCGGAAGGCGTGGTTGATCATCCTCATCTGTACCCGCCAGATCAAACTGACTCCCCTGATCCCAACCCGTGCGATCCGAAAAAAGCCGATCGTAAATTTTCCGAAGCTGTTCCACCTCCTCCTCCGTCGTAATCGCATTGAGAACGAGGAACCCATCCTCGTGAAATGAATGGACTTGTTCCTGTGAAAGAGAAATTGTTGGCTCTATCATCTACGGCCTCCTCGCTATTGTTTGTGCGATGCAGAATAATGTCAACAGGCCAATCCGTCAAGAGGTTCTGATTATCAGCGCGGAACACTTGCTAAGAAACAATTTTAAAGGTAAATTATCCCCTGAACGAACCAAAACAGAAAAGGAACATATATGCGCATCCTGTACCTCGATCTCGACGCCTTAAATCCCACACACCTGGGCTGTTACGGATATCACCGCAACACATCGCCAACAATTGACAAAATAGCAGCCGAAGGCATTCGATTTAATCAAGTTTACACAACAGACGCACCCTGCTTGCCGTCGCGCACCGCATTTTACTCCGGGCAATTCGGCATTCATTCGGGCGTCGTAGGACACGGCGGCACCGCATCAGAGCGGCGAATAAATGGACCAAACCGCGGATTTCGAGATCGACTGGCAAACGAGGGACTGGCCGGATTCCTGCAGCGTCGAGGCTTAAAAACATCCATGATTAGCCCCTTTGGACAGCGGCATGCCGCGTGGCATTTTTACGCGGGCTTCAACGAAATACACAACACCGGCAAAGGCGGCATGGAATCAGCCGAAGAAGTAACACCCGTAGTCGAAAAATGGCTGAATGACAATGCCGCGGACGACAACTGGTTTTTGCACATCAACTACTGGGATGTACACACCCCCTATCGCGCGCCAGCAGAATACGGCGAACCCTTTGCCGATGATCCTCTCCCAGCCTGGCTAACACCCGAATTGCTGGAAGAACACAAAAAACTCGTCGGCCCCCACACCGCGCAGGACATCATGATGTGGAACGACCGTCCCGATCCCCGCTTTCCCCGGCACCCCGGGCGCCTGGACAACATGGACGACCTGCGGCGAATGATCGACGGATACGACACCGCAATCCGGTACGTAGATGATCAAATTGCCATCATTGTGGGCATATTGGAAGACAAAGGCGTACTGGACGACACCGCGATCATCATCAGCGCGGATCACGGCGAAAACATGGGCGAACTGGGCATATACGGCGAACACGGAACAGCCGATCAGGCGACCTGCCATATACCGATGATCGTAAAATGGCCCGGCGGGCAGTCTGGAATCACAGACGAGGGCCTGCATTACAATATTGATTTAGCGCCCACATTAGCCGATCTTTTAGGCGGGCAAAAACAGGCGTTGTGGGATGGCGAAAGTTACGCCCCTGTCATCACCGAAGGTACAGATGCCGGGCGCAGCGAATTGATCCTGAGCCAGTGCGCGCACGTATGCCAGCGGGCTGTCCGCTTTGACGACTGGATTTACATCCGCACCTATCACGATGGATATCGGCTCTACCCACGCGAACTGCTATTTAACCTATCAGACGACCCCTGGGAAATGCGCGACGTAGCGGCTGAAAATCCCGATATATGCCGAGAAGCTGCGTATCGCCTCATGAACTGGCACGACCACATGATGGAAACCATGCCGCGACCCTACGACAACGATCCCCTCTGGACAGTCATGCAAGAAGGTGGACCAATGCACACCTGGGGAGCTTTCGAAGACTATTGCGATCGCCTTGCAGAAACCGACCGTGCAGAAGGCGCGGTTTTACTGCGCAAAAAATTTGGAAACAAATACCGCCATCCATAAAAGTAAGGAGTAAACCATGCTCACCCAGAAACAAATTGCGTTTTATCACGAACACGGATATCTCGGTGTGGAGAACGTGCTCAGTGAAGACGAGGTCAATAACCTGCGTCGGATAACCGATGAATATGTGGAAAAATCGCGGGAGGTCACCGAACACACCGAAGTATTCGACCTCGAACCCGGACACACGCCCGAAAACCCAAAACTGAGACGCCTGAAAAGTCCGATCCTGCTCCATGAAGTATATCGCAAGACCCTGCATCACGAGAAAATTTTAGGCATCGTATCGCAATTGATCGGATATGGCCTGCGGTGCAATGGCAACAAGCTCAACATGAAACAACCCGGCTACGGCAGCCCGGTTGAGTGGCATCAGGACTGGGCATTTTATCCGCATAGCAACGACGATTTGCTCGCCGTGGGCATAGTGCTCGACGACATGACAGAAGAAAATGGCCCCTTGCTCGTCATTCCCGGCTCGCACAAAGGGCCAGTGTACGACCATCACCTCGACGGCCATTTCTGCGGCGCCGTAACCGACTCCACCTTTAGCGACAAAGGTGCCGTACCCGTAATGGTCAAAGCAGGCGGCATCACAATCCATCACGTACGCATGCTGCACGGATCAGTATCCAATACATCTGACAAACCCCGCCGACTGCTCCTATTTCAATACTGTGCGATCGACGCATATCCCCTATCGGGCCTGAACAACTGGGATTTGTTCAATGAAACAATCGTGCGCGGTGAACCGACCAACATCCCGCGCGTGGAAGCCGTACCCGTGCGGATGCCCTGGCCAGGCGCACTCCGAAGCGGATCCATTTACGAATCGCAAACCATAATAAAAGAATCGAAATTTACCCAAACACAATACAAATAACGAACGTCTCAATCCCGATAAGTAACAGCCGTGCCACTGGCACTGACCATAAGCATACTGCCCTCGCCAACCGTATCGTAGTCGAGATCCACGCCAATGACGGCATTGGCACCCATACCGCGTGCCTGTTCGACCATTTCCTCGATGGCGAGATCTTTGGCTCTGCGGAGTTCTGACTCATACGCGGCTGAACGCCCGCCGACAATATCGCGGAGACTCGCAAAAATATCTTTGAAAAAATTGGCACCCAAAATAGCTTCACCCGTCACAATGCCCTGATAGCTATCAATGGTTTTCCCTTCAATATTGGGGGTTGTCAACACGAGCATAAAAGCCTCCTTTTATATTGTTTTCTGATAATTTCATCGAAAAAATATCTCATTGTACACAATCAGGCAAGGTCTAAAACAACATTCAAAAAACAGGAGCTTTGACATGAACCACGTGAGTAAATCCATGCGGCAACAGTGGCAGGAGCAGGGATATTTACATCTCAAAAATGTAATCCCCAAAGACGAAGCAGCGGGTTATCTCGACGCGGCCAACGAAGTGATCGCGAAGTACGAAGCCAAATATCCCGAGGTTCTCGAAAAAGGCGTCTATACCATCATCCAAACGCTCTTCCGAACGAGTCGAATCGACGGATTAATGGACCACCCCAACTTATTTGGCACCATCCTCGACCTGATGGGACCTTATATCCAGATCATGGGATCGCAAATTTACGTACGCTATCCAAATGACAAAACCGATAACTTGATCGGCTGGCACACCGATGCTGGACGCTCACTGGCACAAATTAGGGTCACGCCAGACAGTCTGCCATTAAACTTCAAAATACAGTTCTTCCTCACCGATATACCACACGAAAATTGTGCGAACTTCTGTGTGGTACCCGGCAGCCATCGCCGCCCAATGCCCAAAGGGTCGCGCAATGAAACACCGCCCGGTGCAATACAACTCATTGCCGAAGCGGGAGATTGCGCGATCTTTCCAAATACCATGTGGCACGCGGTCGCACCAAATCACACAGACGTCGTGCGGCGCAGCATCACCTTCCGATATGGACAAATGTGGTGCAGACCTTACGATTACGAAAAATGTCCCGAAGAAGTACTATCCCGCATGACACCTCGCCGCCGTCGGTTAATGGGTGACCTGGGCGAAAACTATACAGCGACAGATTATTTCAAACCATCCGACCAGATAAAAGTCATCATGGATGGCCTGGACTTTAAGTGTCCCAATGCTTAACAGCCCATAAAACCAAAAGCCCCGGACAATCCGGGGTTTTTTTTATGTCCATACGACACTTTCGGGATACAAACTCGTCTTTTATTAAAACACGCGTGTATTGATTTCTCATGGAGCATTCGTGGAACAGATTGAAGACAGCGCGCTCATCGCTCAAATTCTGGACGGCGACCGCAAAGCATTCGCAATTCTGGTGCAACGCTATTCGCGATATGTGTATGCCCAAATTGCCCGATCCATACGATTGGTTGACGACGTAGAAGATCTGGTCCAAATCGTATTTATCAAAGCGTACGAAAATCTGCATCAACTTCGCAAACCCGACCGATTTAGACCCTGGTTACACAGCATCGTACGCAATGCGGTCAACTCCCATCATCGCCGTCGAGCCGTGCAATTGCGACTGGAAGAAACATTTTATCCAGAACCTGCAACGCACGCTGAAGAAGAAATCAAACATGTTGTGCGCGCCGCGCTTCACGTCCTATCGGCTGAACATCGCCAAGTAATCGCCCATCACTATTTCAAAGGGTATTCTTACGCGGAAACAGCCGACCTCCTGAACCTCACGGTAGAAACCGTGCGCGGGCGTCTGAGGCGTGCGCGTCTCAAATTGAAAGGAGAGCTACACAAAATGTCGGATATTCAAATGCAAACAACTGAACTGGACCGCGCGGACATGGACGCGCTCAAAAAAGTAATCGGTTTTGTAAGCGACGATGAAAAACGCCCGATCTTGCAGGGCGTATGTCTCGACACAGGCGGTCGCGCGACTGCAACCAATGGGCATATCATGATCATTCGCACCTTAAAAAGCCTCTCGGAATTGGCCGCCCCCATTGTCATCGGACCCTGGTCAGACATCCAACTCCCCGAACATGCCACATTGAAAATTGCGGAAACAACCGCAGAAATCCAGAGCAACGGCACAACCCTTCAAGTACCCCTGATCGAAGGTCCTTATGTCAAATACGAACAGGTCATCCCGCAAGAAACTCCCACAATGCGCGTTTTCCTCTCGTCAACTCTTCTATCACACGCCCTGAACTTACTACAAGATTTCATGGAAGCGCGGCACCCAGAGTCGGACATGTGGCAATATCGCCCCCGGGTGGATCTACATCTCTCGCCACTGACCCAAACCATAACCTTTCTCACCTCACGGGACACGGGATATACCCGCGAGGACAATGGCAAATTCCAATACCTCCACGACGCGAAAGATGACGACTCACCGGGAGGCGTAGCAAATTGGATATTTCAGGTCCCCCTCAATGCCAAATTTGAAACACCATCAGAAGACACACTCAGATTCGCCGTGAACTTCGCATATCTAAAACAGATCCTGCATGCGCTGGACTTTGAAGACAGCGATGAAATCACAATGGAATTTAGAGAACAGGGAAAAGCGATCATCTTACGCACGCCCCTGAATTCGGAATGGCTGGCATTGCTAATGCCATTGAGACTGAAGTCAAAGGATTAAATCACACCTGCATTCTCCAGTGCCGCCTGAACCTGCCCCTCCTGCTCGACAGACGACGGTGGCATTGGCGGGCGCGGCACACCCCCATCGCGTCCCTGTAGCTTCATCGCATACTTGGTATTCGCAGGCAAATTATCATCAAAAATTGCATTCCAAATCGGCAGCAACTTTTCGTGTAAATCCAACGCCTTTTTATGCTCTCCCGCCTGACACGCATCCCATACTGCCACACACAACTCAGGCACCACCGTCAAAATCGCCGCAATCGCACCGTGCGCACCCAAAACAAATGACGGATACAACAACGCATCTACCGCAGTCATAATCCGCGCTCGATCTCCTGCCATCAACAACAAATCAGCCAGCAACTTCATATCTCCCGCACTCTGCTTCACCCCCACCACACCTTCCACCGCGTCAATAATCCGCGTCAACAACTCCGGCGACAAATACGTCCACGGCACCACATTGTAAATCATCACCGGCAACCCCGTCCCCTCACACAACGCCTCAAAATGCCTGACCATCGCATCATCATCTGGCCGAAACAAATAATGCACCGGCGTCACCTGCAACGCCACCGGACCCAAATCGGCCACAGCCTTCCCCCGCTCAATTGCCGACTTCGTACTGTCCGTAATAACCCCCGTAATCACTGGCACTCGCCCATCGGCTTCCTCCACCGCCCATTGCGTCAACTGCCTCACCTCATCATCTCCGAGCGTATGCCCCTCGCCCGTACTCCCCGTCACCGCCAACCCATGCACCTTCGCCGTCTCAATCATATACTGAATTTCCGCTCGAAACGCCCCCTCATCAAGTGCGTCATCCTCTCGAAACGGCGTCACCACTGGCGGCACAATCCCATAAATAGAATCCATCATCTCCTCCTAATACCT